>NZ_JBTOQC010000013.1:0-121294 GCF_055284095.1 Pseudomonas sp. HP_08
GCCATCGATGTAGTCCTTGACCGCTGTGATTTTGAACTGCGTAGAGTACTTGCCCATGAAAAAACACCCCAAGAAGTCAGATGGGTGTCCAACTTTTGGGGTGCAGATCAACCTGTAGGAGCGCGCTTGCCCGCGATTGAGTGCGTTAGCGCTCACAAAAATGGATGAAACGCTGAAACTTCACGACTGGACAGCGTCAGTCACTCCACCCTTCCAGCACCTCCACAAACCGGCGCAGCCAGGCATTGGTCTGGCTGCCATCCAGCACGCGGTGGTCGATGGTCAGCGACACATAGGCCATGGTCCGGGCCTGAAAGCTGTCCACGCCATCGACCTCCTTGACGACCACGCGCTTTTGCAACGCGCCGACGCCCAGAATCGCCGACTGCGGCTGGTTGATGATCACCGGCGTGGCCAGCAATGTCCCCGAGACGCCGTGGTTGGAGATCGTGAATGTGCCGCCGTGTACGTCCGCCGGTTTCAGCCGTGAGGTACGGGCCTGTTCGGTCAGCGTTTGCAGACGGCTGGCAATGCCCGACAGCGACAGTTCCTGCGCACGGTGAATGACCGGCACGATCAGGCCCTGATCGCCCAAGGCCGCACCGACACCGATGTTCACATCGCTGAACACCTCAAGAAAATCTTCATGCCAGCGGCTGTTAACCGTTGGCGCAGCCTGCATCGCTTGCACGGCAGCGGCGACGAAATACGCGGTGAAGCTCAGGTTCACGCCCTGCTCGGCAAAGCGTGCCTTGTGCCGGTTACGGTGATGGATGATCGCGGTGCAGTCGGCCTCGAACACTGCCGTGACATGCGGGGCGACGCTGACCGAATGCTGCATGTGCTCGGCAATCTTGCGGCGCATGCCCGAATGCTTGATGCGCTCGGCCACCCGAGGTCCGCTCGAGGCTGGCGCGGGTTCGCTGACGGGTTGCTCTTTGACAGGGTGCTCTTTGTGTTGCAGCACAACCTTGACCACATCTTCACGGGTCAGGCGCCCGCCGCGGCCGGTGCCGCAGCCCTTGAGTTCAGCCAGGTCCAGATCATGCTCGGCCACCAGACGGCGCACGGCCGGCGACAGCCTGGATTCGATTTCTGCGGATTCGGTCTCGGCAGGCTCAGGCTCTGCGGGTTCAGTGCCTGGCAACGTAACGGCCACGGGCGCAGGCCGTGTCGCCACCACGCGCCCCAGCAGCGCGCCTGGCGCAGCGTCCTGGCCTTCTTCAAGGACAATCTCCAGCACGCCATCGCACGGCGCACAGACTTCCACCACGACCTTGTCGGTTTCCAGTTCGACCACTGGCTCGTCGTAGCGTACCGCCGCGCCCGCCGCCTTGAGCCAGGTGCGCAACACGGCCTTGGTGCCTTCCTGCTGCAACGGCGCGGCTATGTTTTGTGCGGCGTTCTGTACAGCGCTATCAAGGGTCATGTCATTCATCTCAAAACCCCATCATTTCATCAATTTTGGCGCGGATTTTTTCCACCGACGGCAAGGCATGTTCCATCAGCAGCGGGTGGTGAGGACTGGGAATGTCCGGCATGGTCAGGCGCGCCACCGGCGCATCCAGTTCCATGAATGCCTGCTCTGCGACCACCGCAAGAATCTCGGCGCCAAAGCCTGCCGTGCCGAGGTCTTCGTGCACCACCAGGCAGCGATGGGTGCGCGACACCGAGGCCAGCACCGCTTCACGGTCCCAAGGCATCAGGGTGCGCAGGTCGATCACCTCGACCGAGCGGCCTTCAGCAGCCTGTTCGCAACGCTCGACCATCGCGCCCCAGGTCACCACCGTCAGGTCATTGCCGCGCGTGACCAGCCGCGCCTTGCCGAACGGCAGCACATAGTCGTCACCGGGGTAACTGCGCCGCGCGCTGGCGGCGTCGAGCATCGCGCGGTGCTCGAAGAAGATCACCGGGTCGTTACCGCGCAAGGCCGAGCGCAACAGGCCCACCGCGTCTTCGGCATTCGACGGCACGGCGACTTTCCAGCCTGGCGAATGGACGAACTGCACCTCGTTGGTCTGACTGTGCCAGGGATCGCCGCACTTGAAGAAACCACCCGGAATGCGCACCACCATCGGCGCGGCAAAGCGGTTATTGGTGCGCCAGCGCATGGTGCCGCAGTCGTTGATCTGCTCCATGGCCGGGTCCGCGTATTTACGAAACTGAATCTCCGGCACCGGCATCAGCCCGCCCAGTGCCATGCCCACCGCGCGGCCGATAATCCCCTCTTCCGACAGGCTGGTGTCGAACACCCGATCACTGCCGTACTTGTCTTGCAGGCCCAGCGTCACCGCATGCACGCCGCCCTTGGGGCCGACGTCTTCACCGAACACCACCACACGCGGATTGATGGCCAGCTCATGGTCGAGGGTGCGCCGGATCGCCGCGACCATGTTCAGGCGCGGGCCTTGCGGCTTGGGCTCAAGGTGTTGCGCAGGCGCCTGATAACCATCGGTCCATTGCCCGCCACGCTGCTGCAACTCACCCTCGAAAAACACGTTATCGGTCACCCGTTGCGGATCACTGACCGGACGCGCTTCGGCTTGCTCGCAAGCCTGTTGCACCACCTGCGTGGCATCATCCTGCAGTTGCTGCCACTGCGCCTCGCTGAGCCGTGCAGGCACCAGAAATTCATGCAGTTTTGGCAGCGGATCGCGGGCCCATTCGGCATCGACCAGTTCTGCGGATTTGTACGCCTGAGTGTCCTGAAAACTGTGACCTTGCAGGCGCGGCACGGTCAGGCGCAGCAGGCACGGCCCTTGGCGCTCGCGCACATGGTTCACGGCACGGGCGATCAAGGCGGCGCTGTGTTCAGGGTCGCAGCCATCACCGGAAATCACCTCCAGGCCCTGAAAGCTGGCGAGGTTTTTGGCGATGTCGGCGCCTGGGGTTTGCAGGGTCGAGGGCACGGAAATGCCGAAGCCGTTGTCTTCGATGTAGAACAGCATGGGCAGTTTTTGCGTGGTGGCGATGGTCAGCGCCGACCAGAAACCATTGGTGGCCACCGAGCCGTCGCCGCCCAGTACCACGCTGATCGCCCGCGAGCATTCGGCCTGGTCCATCACCCTGGCGCGATACTCCAGCGCCTGCGCCCAGCCGGCGGTCGGCGTGTACTGCGCGCCGACGCCACCGCACATCGGCAGCGCGGCGACACCGCCCGGATTGGGATAATTGAACACCACGCCGATGTCGCGGCCGTCCGAATAACCACCGGCCCGCGCCATCGACGAACCCAGCGCATCGGCCAGATCGACGCCCAGCGCCAGCAACAGCGGACGCGAGCGGTAATAGCCGCAGGCGGCGTCATGCGGGTCGTTCAGGTGCAAACCCAGAAGAATCTGCGCCATGTCATGACCACGTGCGGAAAACTGATACAGCACCTTTTTCTGCGGCACCAGCGTGCCCTCTTCCAGCGCGTCTAGCTGGCGCGAGACCATCATCAGAAAAGCTGCCCGGCGCCAGTCGACAGGCGCGTCATGCGGGCTGGCCGGCGTTGTGCGGGCAGGTGTGCGTTGGATCACCGTCATTTTATTGTTGTCCTTGCGGTTGAGCGGTACGTCGCCGAACGGCGCGTTTGCCTTACCCAAATCCTATGGACGGCGGCGGAGAATGTGCTTCCTATTTTTTCGACCTTTGGCGAGAATCGAGAACGCTCATTCTCCGAATAAAAACAAATGAAGAAAGATCGCCTCGATACCTACAGCATCCGCATTCTTGATGCGCTGCAAGCCGACGCCCGCCTGTCGGTGCAAGACTTGTCCGAGCGCATCGGCCTGTCGTCGACGCCCACCTGGAAGCGCCTGAAAAGCCTGGAACAGGACGGCTATATCAAACGCTACACCGCCATCGTCGACCGCCAGCAGGTCGGCCTGGGCAACTGTGTACTGGCCGAGGTCAACCTGTCCAAACATGTCGAAAACGTGGTTGAAGCGTTCGAAGAGGCGGTGCGCAATTGCCCGGCAATCATCGAATGCAACAGCACCACCGGGCAGGCCGACTACATCATGAAAGTGCTGACCACCGACATCGCCCACTACGACGAGTTTTTGCACAAGGTGATCTTCAAGTTGCCCGGCGTCAGCGAGATTCGCTCGGCGGTGGTGATTCGCGAGGTCAAGGCCAATACGCCGGTGCCTTTGGGGCACCTGCAGGGCGGCAGTTGACGTAGCGACAGACAGACTTGCATCCACAACGATTTCCTGCGAAAAAGCCCGCCCTTCATTCCCCACACGAGCACGCCCATGACCGATACCCTGCACATTACCGACCTGCACGAAGGCGACGGCAAGGCCGTGGTCAAGGGCGCGTTGATCACCACCCATTACACCGGCTGGCTGGACGATGGCAGTGTGTTCGACTCTTCGGCCGGGCGCGGCAAGCCATTCCAGTGTGTGATCGGCACCGGTCGTGTGATCAAGGGTTGGGACCAGGGCCTGATGGGCATGCGCGTCGGCGGCAAGCGCAAACTGCAGGTGCCGGCGGCGCTGGGTTATGGCGAGCGTCAGGTCGGCAGCATTCCACCACATTCGGACCTGACGTTCGAGATCGAGCTGCTGGAAGTGCTGACCCGCGACGACTGATTCGCGGTCTGTCAGTACACCCGCCAGGCTTTAATCGACACGGCATTGCGTTCAGGTTTCAGGCTGGTCAGCGTGCCGATGAACAACGACTGATTGAGCCATTCGTAACGCCCTTGCGGCGCATCGATGGTGATCTGCGAGAAGGCGTAGCGATTGGCGCCTTCACCGCGTACCAGCACCTGGTTGCGTACACTGAGAATCACGCCGTCGTCGGTCTGCATCTCGTACACCGCATCGAGCTGGCGCACGCCGTCGCTGCGGATCAGTTGCCGGTCGGCGCCGCCGGCCAGTACCTTGCCCGATAGCCCGGCACCGTGAAATTCGCCGCCGGTGATCGGCACCATGCGCCGCTCGCCCAATGGCCCCTGGCCGAGGCTGACCGAGGGCGCGATATCGACAATCGCTTCATAGACCAGTTCGGTACGCGGCGGCGGACTCTCGGCCGCTTGCGCGTGGGCAGCCAGCAAGGCGAGCGACAAGGCGATGGCGTGACGCATGGGTAAGACTCCTTCTTGTTGTAGTGACGTTGCGATGAAAAAACTTGACCGGACATTTAGTTAACACTATTAACTTTATAGCTCGATTTCCCCACCCATCACAACAAGCAAAGGGAATGCTGAATGACATTGGTTACCCGTCTTATCTTCTCAAGCCTGCCCCTTCTTGGCCTGGCCACGGGCGCACAGGCCGGCGCGGATGCCTGCACCGGCTTGCAAAGCCTTGATCCTCAAGTACGCCTGCTCAAGACCACTTCCATACCGGCCGGCGAGATCCCCCAGGCCAACCCCGGTCGCGCCGCCCTGACAGGGCAAGCCTTGTCCAAGGCTGCAATGCCCGCGCACTGTCTGGTCGAAGGACAGATCAACCCGCGCAAAGGCGCCGATGGCCAGGACTACGCCATCGGCTTCGAGCTGCGCATGCCGCAAGACTGGAACGGCCATTTTCTGTTCCAGGGCGGCGGCGGCATGGACGGCGTGGTCAATCAGGCGCTGGGGGCGATTCCGTTTCGCGGCGCCACGGCCCTGCCCGCCCTCAACCGTGGTTACGCGGTGGTCGCCACTGATTCGGGACATGCCGGCAAGGACAGCAGCGATGCCAGCTTTGATCTCGATCAACAGGCCCGGCTGGACTATGCCTACGCCGCGATTGGCCAGGTGACGCGCCAGGCCAAGCAATTGATCAACGCGCATTACGGCCGCGGTCCGCAGCACAGCGTGTTCATGGGCTGCTCCAACGGCGGACGTGCGGCACTGATGGCCGCCCAGCGTTTCCCGACCGAATTCGACGGCATCATCGCCGGCAACCCCGGCCTGCGCTTGTCGCGTGCGGCCGTGGCGCAGGCCTGGGACACTCGGGCGCTGGAGGCCGCCGCACCGCGCACGGCCAACGGTGAGCCGATTCTGGCCCAGGCCCTGACGCCCGACGAACAAGCCCTGGTTGCACGCAAAGTGCTCGATCGCTGCGACGCCCTCGATGGCGCCAAGGACGGCAGCATCGACGCCATGAGCCAGTGCCGCTTCGACCCCAGCGAACTGCAATGCCCGGCCGGCAGCCAGGGCGAATGCCTGTCCAGCATCAAGGTTCAGGCGTTGCGCCGGGTGTTCGAAGGCGCGCATGACAGCCAGGGTCGCAGCCTGTACAGCGACTGGCCGTGGGATGCCGGGATTGCCAGCGATGGCTGGCGCGCCTGGAAACTGGGCAACTCGCAAACCGGCCAGGCCAATGCACGCAATGCGACGCTGACGCCCAAATCGCTGGGGTATTACTTCATGACCCCGCCCAACCCTACGCTGACCCTGGCCGATGTCGACTTCGACCAGGCCGCAGATGCGGTGGCCGAAACCGGCGCAATCAACGATCCGACGGGCACCCAGTTGTCGAGCTTCATCGCCAACGGCGGCAAGCTGATCGTGGTACAGGGCAACAGCGACCCGGTGTTCTCGGCCAACGATTTGCGCCGTTACTGGGACCGCCTGAGCCACGACAACGGCGGCACGCAGCAACTGGGCGAATGGGCGCGCCTGTTTATCGTGCCGGGCATGACCCACTGCGGCGACGGTCCTGCGCTGGATAACTTCGACCCGCTGCAAGCCCTGCAAGACTGGCAAGACCGGCAGCAGGCACCGCAACAGTTGATCGCCACCGGCAGCGCGTTTCCCGAGCGCAGTCGTCCGTTATGTCCCTATCCGCAAGAAGCCCGCTATCGCGGTACAGGTGATCTGAACAGCAGCGATTCGTTTGTGTGTGAGTTGCCGCCGCGCTGAATCCGGTTCAAGGTGGCGTTTTTTTCCATATGGACATGGCCATGGCCTTGAACCCGCAACAACTGCTCGACATCGCCCGCGCCGATCCGATCAATGCCGCACTCATCCAGCGCTTGCCCGCGCTGGGGCTGAGCCAGTGCGCACTGGTCGCGGGCTGTCTGTTTCAGGCGGTCTGGAACCAGCAGGCGCAGCGGCCGCCGGGCTGGGGCATCAAGGATTACGATGTGTTTTATTTCGACCCCGACCTGTCGTGGGAAGCCGAAGATGCCGTTATCCAGCACGCCAAAAGCCTGTTCAAGGACCTGAACGCCGAGATCGAAATCCGCAATCAGGCGCGCGTCCACCTCTGGTACGGCGAGCACTTCGGCCGGCCTTATCCCCAGCTTCAATCGACCCGCGACGGCATCGACCGTTATCTGATCGCCGGCACCTGTATCGGGCTGGAGCTTGAGACCGGTGAGGTCTATGCCACTTATGGCCTGAGCGATGTCGAGCAAGGCATTTTGCGTATCAACCCGCTGAACCCCGAACGAGAGTTGTTCGAGCATAAAGCCCGAAGCTATCAGGCGCGCTGGCCGTGGTTGACGATCGAGGCCTGAGCAATAGCTTTTCGCCACGCCCTTTAAATACAAGCAATTAATGTTTACCAAACCTATAAATAACAATTTTTCATAATTAGCTTAGAGCTAAAAAGACTTTCACAGCCATTTCTTATAGAGATAAGGTCTGTTTCAGACCCGACCCCTTTCCTGGTGGAGGCCGTTTTCCACGACCCGTCCAGGCCGTCAAGGCCAGACCCAGGAGAGTCCCGCATGCTGCTACGTTCCCTGCTAGCCACCCTGATTGCCGGTACGCTGGCCTTTGGCGCCAGCGTTCAGGCCGCCGAACTTGCGCCACTGAAAGTCGCCAACCAGAAGTCTTCCTACAAGCTGCTGCTCGAAGCGGCCGGCGAATTGGAAGATGTTCCCTACAAAATCGAGTTTTCCGAATTCGCCGCCGCCGCGCCCCTGGGCGAAGCCCTGAATGCCGGGGCCGTGGATGTCGGCGGGCTCGGGGATGCGCCTTATGTGTTTGCCCTGGGCGCCGGTGCGCCGCTGAAAGTGGTCAGCATCACCCACGCCGACGGGCGTTTCTCGACCTCGATTCTGGTGCCCAAGGACTCGCCGCTGAAAACCGTGACCGACCTGAAGGGCAAGCGCATCGTCACCAACCGGGGCTCGATCGGCCACTATCTGGTGATCAAGGCGCTGCGTGATGTCGGCCTGAAAAGCAGCGACGTGACCTTCGTCAACCTGCTGCCCACCGATGCGCGCAGTGCGCTGGAAAGCGGCAACGCCGATGCCTGGTCGACCTGGGACCCGTACACCACCATCGCCATCACCCAGAACGGCGCTCGCATTTTGCGCAAGGGCGATGACCTGCTGACCAACCACCTGTACACCGCCGCGACCAGCAAGGCGATCACCGAAAAACGGGTGCAGCTCGATGATTTCGTGCAGCGCCTGGACCGCGCCTGGGCGTGGGTCAACACGCACCCCAAAGAATATGCGCAGGCACAGGCGAAGGTCACCGGCCTGCCGCTCGAGGTGCACCTGGCCAGCGCCGAGGCGACTGATTTCCAGAAAGTGGCGATCACCGACGCGGTCATCGCCAACCTGCAAGTGACCGCCGACATCTACCGCGAGGAAGGCATTCTCAGCCGCCCGGTGGATGTCTCCAAAGGCTTCGATCCAACGTTCAACAGCGTTCGCGGTTTGTCGACGCAAGTCGCGGCCGCCGCGCAAACAGCCCACGCGGAGCACAAGCAATGAGCCTTTTTCAACCCGGCCGCCTGGGCACGCTTGAACTGGCCAACCGCCTGGTCATGGCACCGTTGGGGCGCGCCCGCTCGGACGTCGACACCCGCCAGCCGCTGCCGCGCACCGTCACCTATTACCGCCAGCGCGCCAGTGCCGGCCTGATTGTTTCCGAAGCCACTCACGTCTCGGCAGAAAGCGTCAGCCGTCCCGGCGGTTCGGCGATTCATGACGACGCTCAGGTGCAGGCCTGGCAGCCGGTCACCGAGGCGGTGCATGCCGCGGGCGGGCGGATCTTCCAGCAGCTGTTTCACCTGGGCCGCAAGGCGCATCAGTCGCGCCTGCCCAACAACGAATTGCCCATCGCGCCGTCGGCGATTGCCGCGCGTGGCGAGGTGCCGACGCCTGAAGGCCCGCAGCCGTTCCCGGTGCCACGCGCCCTGCTACGTGAAGAAATCGCCCAGCGCGTCGAAGATTTTCGCCGCGCCGCCGGTAACGCTGGCCGCGCCGGTTTTGACGGCGTCGAGATTCATGCCGCCAACGGTTACCTGATCGACCAGTTCCTGCGCAATGCCAGCAACCAGCGCGAAGACGATTACGGCGGCAGCGTGGAAAACCGCGCGCGGTTTCTGCTGCAGATTGTCGATGCCGCCATCGAAGAACTCGGCGCCGAGCGCGTGGGCGTGCGGGTGTCGCCGCACTTTACTGTCGACGGCAGCGGCGACAGCGACCCTGCGGCGCTGTACGCCTATGTCACCGATCAACTGCAGGCACGCGGCATTGCCTATCTGCACCTGATCGAGCCGGACAGCACACCGGCCGGGCAGCGCCTGGCGCCGGATTTGCGCCAGCGTTTCAAGGGCGCCTTGATCCTGGCCGCCGAGTTCGACCGCGACAGCGCCTTGCGCGCCATCGAACAAGGGCGCGCCGACTTCATCGCCTTTGGCCGCTTGTTTATCGCCAACCCCGACCTGGTCGAGCGCCTGCAACAACAGGCCGCGCTGAATGCGCCGGATGAAGCGAGTTTTTATGTGGGTGGGGATGCGGGGTACATCGATTACCCGTTCTTGAACGCATCGTAAACAACGTCGCACACACGTCCCGTCCCATAAGGAAATGATCCATGAATGCATTGATTGGCATGCAGTCAGGCCCACGCTCGCCCGCGGTTTGCGGCCTGCTCCTGTGCGGCCTGGCCAGCGCGGTGCACGCCGCACAATCGGACACCGTGCTGGACACCGTGTCGGTGATCTCCACCGGCACCCGTGGCAATACCCTGACCGTGGCCGAAAGCCCCTCGCCCATCGACATCATCAGCGGCGATCAGATTCGCAAGACCGGCAAGGCCAGCCTGCGTGAAGCACTGGGCAGCATCGTGCCGTCGTTCAGCGCCCCGGCGCAGGCCGGTGGCGGTACTTCGTCATCGGTGCGGCCGGTGTCGATTCGCGGCCTGTCCGGCGATCACCTGCTGGTGCTGGTCAACGGCAAGCGCCGGCACAACACCGCCGTCTATAACAACTTTGCACGCATCGCCAGCGGCAGCGTGCCGGTGGACCTGGACCTGATTCCGACCTCGGCCATCGAGCGCATCGAACTGCTGCGCGACGGCGCCTCGGCGCAATACGGCTCCGACGCCATCGCCGGCGTTTTGAACATCATCCTCAAGCGCCAGGACAGCGGCGGCAGCGCCAGCGTCACCACCGGCCAGCAGGAAGACAAGCCCGGCGACCTCAACCAGACCACCCTCAACGGCGGCTTTGCCCTGGGTGAAAACGGCGGCTTCTTCAACACCTCGCTGGACATTCGCCTGCAAGGCCCGTCGTACACCGCAGGCGATGCGCAAGGTCCGTGGTATTACCCGGTGGTCAACGGCCAGTCCGTGCCATTCGGCACCGCTGGTGCGCAACCGGACCCACGCGAAGGTTCGGTTGATCGCCTGCTGGAAAAAGGCTACGGGCGCTCCAACCGCGACGAGGCCTACAACTTCTCGTACAACGCCGAACTGCCGATTCACGACAACCTGACGCTTTACTCGTTTTCGACCTACAGCGATCGCAACATCGTCGACACCCGTGGCAGCTATCGCGCCACCAGCGTGTCGTCGATTCCGCAAATCTACCCCGATGGCTTTCACGCGCAGCGGCTGATCGACGAGCAGGACTTTCAGGTGGCCTTCGGCGGCAAGGGCGACGTCGCCGGCTGGGACGCCGACCTGAGCACCACCTACGGCAAGGACGATGTACGCCTGGGCGCGCAGAACACGCTCAACTCCTCGATCGGCCCGACCAGCAAGACCTCGTTCTACCTGGGCGCGCTGGAGTTCGAGCAATGGACCACCAACCTCGATTTCACCCGCGCCTTCGATGTCGGCCTGGCCAAGCCGTTGCAGTTCTCGACCGGCATCGAACACCGTTGGGAAAAGTACGTGCAGACCGCCGGCGAGCCGGACTCCTATCGTGACGGCGGCTATGTCTACCCCGCCGGCCACCCGCGTGCCGGGCAGCGGCCGACCGCAGGCTTGCAGTCGTTCACCGGCACCTCGGTGGCCGATGCCGGGGCACTGGATCGCGACAGTTATGCGTTCTATTTCGATGCCGGCACCAACCTGACCGAGCGCCTGTACACCAGCGCGGCGTTTCGCTTCGAGCACTACGACGACAGCTCGGGCAACACCGCCAGCGGCAAGCTCTCGACCCGTTATGAGCTGGCGCCGGGGCTGGCCTTGCGCGGCACATTCAACACCGGTTTCCGCGCGCCGTCGCTGGCCCAGCAGACCTTTTCGGTGACCCAGAACACGGCCGTGCGCCTGGCCGACGGCAGCACCGAATCCTTGCTGGCGCGCTATCTGCCGCCTAGCAGCACCGCCGCCCAGGCGTTGGGTGCGCAGGATCTGGAGCCGGAGAAATCCACCAACTTCAGCGTCGGCCTGTCATGGGAGCCAACCCGGGATGCGCGCATCACCCTGGATGCCTACCGCATCAAGATCAAGGACCGCATCGTCAAGAGCGAGATCATCCGCGACACCGGCACCTCGACGCGGGTGCGCGACACCCTGGCTTCGCTGGGTATCAACGATTTGTACTCGGCGCAGTACAACATGAACGGCGTCGACACCCGCACCGACGGCATCGACCTGGTCAGTGAACTGAACAAGGATTACGGCCGCTTCGGCCAGGTGCGCTGGTCGGCGCTGTACAGCTACAACCGCACCACGATCCAGGACATCCAGCGCAACGGCACGGTCAACAGCCTGCTGGGCAGCGACTATGTGATTTTCGGCCATCAGGCACAGACCGACCTGACCAAGGGCACGCCGCGCGACAAGCTGGTGCTGGGCGGCAACTGGCGGCTGGGCGACTTCATCACCGACCTGCGCGCCACCCGCTATGGCAAGTACACCGAGGCCGGCACCACGGCAGCGGCCGACCAGCAGTTCGGCGCCAAATGGATCACCGACCTGGACGTGACCTACCTGCTGACCGACAACCTGTCGCTGTCGGTGGGTTCCAACAACCTGTTCGGCATCCGCCCCGACAAACAGAACCCGACCCCATCGCTGACCGGGCTGGGCAGCGCCAACCCCAGCGAAATCAACAACCCCGACGCCTACGGCAACTTCAGCCCGTACGGTTTGAACGGCGCGTTCTATTACGCCCGGGTTTCGTATGACTGGTGACAGCAGGCTGACACCCTGTAGGAGCGCGCTTGTCCCGCGACCGGCTGCGTTAGCAGTCGTAAATTTTCAGCGTTTCCGAGATTTTGCGAGCGCTACGCACTCGGTCGCGGGACAAGCGCGCTCCTACAGGGGTGTGTCGGCCATAACAGGTAATAACAACAGGAGAACCACACCATGCCCGCAGAAAACGTTGTCTCGATCACCCAGACCCTCAGCGTCAAGGCGCTGGAACCCACTGTTGGTGCAGAAATCAGCGGCGTCGACCTGAGCCGTCCGTTGAGCACCCAGCAGCGCGATGAAATTCATGCGCTGATTCTCAAGCATAAGGTGGTGTTCTTCCGCGACCAGCACATCACCAGCGAACAGCAGATCGCCTTCGCCGCGCAGTTCGGTGAGCTGTACGAGCACCCGACCACGCAAAAGCAGGACAGCAACAAACCGCAGGCGCACCTGATTCTGGCCAAAGAAGCCCGCGAAGCTTACGGCAATGCGCCCAAGGGCCGTTGGCACACCGACACCAGCTGGCTGCTGAAACCGACCTGGGGCGCGGTGCTGCGCGCCATCTCGTTGCCGGAGCTGGGCGGCGACACGGTGTGGGCCGACAGCGGTCTGGTCTATCGCGGCCTGTCCGACGAGCTCAAGGCGCGCATCGATAACCTGTTCGTCACCCACAACTTCAAGTCGTCGCTGGACAAGGTCGGCTACCACTACCCGATCCTCGCCCACCCGCTGGTGCGCACCCATCCCGAAACCGGCGAAGACGCGCTGTTCATCAACTTCTCGATGTCGCCGCAGTTCATCGGCTGGTCGGTCGAAGACAGCCGCGCACTGGTCGCCGAATTGCTCAAGGAATTCAGCAACCCCGAGTACCACGTGCGCTTCAAGTGGACGCCGGGCACCGTGGCGTTCTGGGACAACCGCGCGTTGCTGCACTACCCGGTCTACAACTACGGCGATTTCGAGCGCGCCATGGAACGGGTGCTGATCGCCGACGACGACATTCCGCACCGCGTGCGCAAGCCCGTTGCCCCAGCACAGCTTGCAGAAGGCACGGGCGAATGAGCCGTCAGCTCAAACTGGCATTGTTCGTCAGCCACGCAGGTTCACACCTCGCAGGCTGGCGTTTGCCACAGGCGCAGACGGTCAACCCGCTGGACATTCGCGGCTATCAGAAGCTCGCGCAAAAGGCCGAGGCGGCCAGGCTCGACATGCTGTTTGTCGCCGACAAACTGGCGCTGGACGACATTCACGGCGGCTCGTTCGACGCTGCCGTGACCTGGCGGCCCAATGGCTCACCGGAACCGTTGGCATTGCTCTCGGCGCTCAGCGTGCTGACCACCCACATCGGCCTCGGCGCGACCATCTCGACCAGCTATCACCAGCCGTACCACGTGGCTCGCCAGTTCGCGACCATCGACCACTTCAGCGGCGGGCGCACGGCGTGGAACGCGGTGACCTCGGTCAACGACGGCGAAGCGCGCAACTTTGGCCTCGACCAGCACCTGGGGCATGCCGAGCGCTATGCCCGCGCCGCCGAGTTTCTCGATGTGGTGCGCGGCCTGTGGGACAGCTGGGAAGATGACGCCATCGTCGCCGACAAGGCCAGCGGACGCTACACCGATGCCAGCAAGCTGCACTATCTGAACCACCACGGCGAAGCCTTCAAGGTGCGCGGCCCGCTGAACCTGCCGCGCCCGCCGCAGGGCCATCCGGTGCTGATCCAGGCCGGTGTCTCGCCGGCCTTCCAGTCGCTGGCGGCGCAAAATGCCGAGGTGATCTTTCCGGTGCAGTCGACCCTGGAAAAAGGCCAGGCCTTCTGCCGCACCTTCAAGCAGCAGGTGGTAGATGCCGGCCGCAGCCCCGACGACGTCAAGGTGCTGCCGGGCCTGTACCCGATCGTGGCCGACACCGACGAAGAAGCGCAGGCGCTGGCGGCACAACTGGACGAGCTGATTTTGCCCCTCACCGGCCTGGCGTTCATGTCGGCGAGCATGAACTACGACCTGTCGCAGCACGACCCCAAAGCCGCGGTGCCGGACATCCGCGAGCACATTCGCGGCAGCAAGGGCCGTTTCGATGTGGTCATCGGCAACGCCATCGAAGCCGGCTGGAGCCTGGAGCAACTGGGCCGCTGGTACGCCTCAAGCCTGGCCTTCGCGAAAATGATCGGTTCGCCCAAAACCATCGCCGACCAGATGCAAGCCTGGCTGGAACAGGGCGCCGCCGACGGCTTCGTGGTCATGGCGCCGTACATGCCGGGCGGCGCGGAGCGTTTCCTCGACCAGGTAGTGCCCGAGCTGCAACGCCGCGGGCTGTTTCGCACCGAGTACGAAGGCACCACGCTGCGCGAGCACCTGGGCCTGCGCAAGCCAGTGCCACGCGGGTTTGCCGGGCACTGATTGCGAACCTCACTTAATATAAAAATAGAAACCGATATAACCATATCTTTATACGTTCTTTGCATACAACAACCGACCCTCCTAGTATCGATCCATGCTTTGCCGTGCGCTCTGACGCCGCCCCCATGAGGATGGCGCCCCAACGAATCAACAGGAGTTTCCCTCGTAATGAGTCTCGAATTCATCGGCCTGATCGGCCCTCAGGAAGGCAGCGAATCACAGGCACCTCGTGGCCCGGTGGTCGACGTGGCGTTCGTCAAGGCACTCGCGCAAGCCCAGGAATATGGCGGTTTCGACAAGGCCCTGCTGGCGGTCAGCACCAGCTCCGCCGACTCGATGATCCTGGCCAGCTATGCGGCCGCCTTCACCGAAAAACTCGGCCTGCTGGTCGCACACCGTCCGGGCTTTCAGGCGCCGACCTTTGCCGCACGGCAGTTTGCGACCCTGGATCACCTGAGCAATGGCCGCGCCTCGATCAACGTGATCACCGGTGGTGACAGCGGCGACCTGCAACGCGATGGCGACTTCATCGACAAGGACGCCCGCTACGCGCGCACCGACGAGTACCTGGATATTTTCCGCAAGACCTGGACCAGCACCGAGCCGTTCAATCACCACGGCGAGCATTACCGCGTCGAGGACAATTTGACTCTGGTCAAGCCGGTACAGAAGCCGCACGTGCCGATCTATTTCTCCGGCGCCTCGGACGCCGCTGTCGAAGTCGCGGCCAGACACGCCGATGTCTACATGATGTGGGGCGAGCCGCTGGAGCAGGTGCGCGAGCGCATCGCCAAGGTGCGCAAGGCGGCGGCTAACTATGGTCGCGAAAAGCACATTCGTTTCAGCCTGTCGCTGCGCCCGATTCTGGGTGGCACCGAGGCCGAAGCCTGGGCGCGCGCCGAGCGCATTCTTGAAGACGCCCGCCACCTGATCGGCCTGCGTCAGGGCAAGCGCCGCGACAAGGTCGGCATCAACAACATTGGCTCCGCACGCCTGGTAGAACTGGCCAGCCAGCGCAAGGTGCACGACAAGCGCCTGTGGACCGAAATCGCCGCGCTGACCGGGGCGGCCGGGAACTCGACCTCGCTGGTGGGCACCGCCGACCAGGTCGCCGAGTCCGCGCTGGATTACTACAACGCAGGCGTCAGCACCTTCCTGTTCCGCGGCTTCGAGCAACTGCGCGACGCCACCGAATATGGCCAGGACCTGCTGCCACGTATTCGTGCGCTGGTCGCGCAACAGGAATCGGCGCGTACCGTGAAGGTCGGCTAACACGACTTCAAGCCTGACACAGACCTCGTAGGACCGGCTTTAGCCGGGAACGCATACACCGCAATTTCGGGGGTGGTGCCATTCGCGGCTAAAGCTGCTCCTACGGGTACAGCACACCCAGCCATCAAAGGATTGCCCCTCATGACTCAACGAAAACTGCACCTCGGCGCCATTCTCACCGGTGTCGGCACCAGCCAGCATGAATGGCTGAACCCTGAAATCCCCGGTGACGCCAGCATCGATATCGACTGGTACAAGCAGCAGGCCCGTGCGGCGGAAGCGGCGAAATTCGACTTTGTATTCATCGTCGACAGCCCGTACATCACACCCGATTCGGCACCGCACTTTCTCAACCGTCTTGAGCCGTTGACCTTGCTTTCGGCGCTGGCCGGGGCCACCGACAGGATCGGTCTGGTCGCCACCCTGACCACCTCGTACACCGAACCCTTCAACGTGGCCCGCCAGTTCGGCTCGCTGGACCAGATCAGCCGTGGTCGTGCCGGCTGGAACGTCGTCACCACCGGCCTTGAAGGCGCTGCCGGCAACTTCGGCCTCGAACAGCATATCGATCACGGCGAGCGCTACCGCCGCGCGCATGAGCACGTCGCAGTGGTGCAAGGGCTGTGGGATTCCTATGAAGACGACGCCTTCCCGCGTGACCGCGCCAACAAGCGCTTTCTCGACACCAGCAAGCAACACCGCCTCGATCACCAAGGCGAATTCTTCTCGGTCACCGGCCCGCTGAACATCTCGCGCTCGCCACAAGGCCAGCCGGTGATCTTCCAGGCCGGCGTCTCGGAATCCGGTCGCGGCCTGGCCGCCTCGATTGCCGAGGGCATCTTTGCCGGCGTCGACAACTTCGACGATGCCCGCGAGTACTACGCCGACATCAAGCGCCGCGCCGCCGAGGCCGGGCGTAATCCTGAGCAGGTGAAGCTGTTCCCGGGCATCGACCCGATCATTGCCGACACCGATGAACAGGCCCAGGCCATTCAGTTGCAACGCAAGGGCACGCTGGACTTGAACAAGGCGCTGGTGCAGCTGGGCCGGCCGTTCAACTACCACGATTTCAGCCAGTACGACCTGGACGCGCCGTTCCCGGAGCTGGGCGATCTGGGCAGCAACGGTTATCGCGGCCACGCCGAACGCATCAAGAAAGTCGCCCGCGAACAGCAACTGAGCGTGCGCCAGGCCGCATTGCGCTTTGGTCAGCCGTACTCGAGCTTTGTCGGCTCGCCGCTGACCGTGGCCAATGAAATCGAGCGCTGGTTCAACGAAGGCGCGGTGGACGGTTTCAATATCCATGTCGGCACGCCCACCGACTTTGCCCGTTTCACCGATGAAGTATTGCCGATCCTGCGCGAGCGCGGCCTGTTCCGTGAGGAGTACGAGCACACGACGTTGCGTGGGCACCTGGGGCTGGATGTGCCGGTGAATCGGCATACGCGCGCAACCGCTGAAGCAACCCAGGCGCCACGCGAAGAGGCTGTCGCCAGCTAAACCCCGACATTCTACAACTCTGCTCCGACCCCTTACCGGTGGAGGTTATCCCTTCGTACGCTACGCCTAACTGCACTCTGGCCGCACGTCCTTCATTCAACGCCGGCCAGTAGATCCAAACGAGAATGAGCGCACATGCAACGCTTTGCCTGCCCTGCCCCTCCCGATGTCCAGCCCTGCCCAAAGAAGAACAGATCGCGATTGTCAGTCGCGGTGTCCTGCGCCGTTTTTTCCGTTGCCGCCCTTGATGTCCGGGCCCAGGAAGCCGAGAGCCTGGACACCGTCGTGGTGGTCGGTAACCGCACCAATGTCGAACGCACCGCACTGAAAAGCCCGGTGCCCATCGATGTGATCAGCACCGAACAACTGAAACTGACCGGCGAGGCGACCTTGAGCGATGCGCTCAAGAAGCTGATTCCGTCGTTCAACATTCCGGCCATCGTCAGCACCGGCATTCCACAAGCCAGCGTCAGGACCGGCGGGCTGCGCGGGCTCGGGCCTGAGCGCACGCTGATTCTGGTCAACGGTAAAAGACGCCACTCCTCTTCCCAGTTCATCTGGGCCGGGATCAACATGGGCAATCCGGTCGACCTGGACCGTATTCCCAGTGCCTCGGTGGAACGCATCGAGGTCATGCGCCAGGCGGCGTCGGCGCAATATGGTTCTGACGCGATTGCAGGCGTGATCAATATCATCCTCAAGGCCGACGACCACGGTTTCAAATCCAGCAGCCTGGTCGGCCAGAACTACGAGGGCGATGGCGAAAGCGTCCAGCAGGAACTCAGCGGCGGGCTGGCACTGGGCAGCGACGGCGGTGCCTTGAGCTTTGATT
The DNA here is from genome assembly GCF_055284095.1 of Pseudomonas sp. HP_08. NCBI lineage: Bacteria > Pseudomonadati > Pseudomonadota > Gammaproteobacteria > Pseudomonadales > Pseudomonadaceae > Pseudomonas > Pseudomonas sp. HP_08. The sequence goes on from NZ_JBTOQC010000013.1 coordinate 18,320, forward strand.
TGACCGCCAAGCGCAAGGACTGGGCCGATCGCTCCACACCCACGCGCGGCAGCCTGTATGGCGACCAACGCGACCTGACCGCCGACCGTAATCTGTATGAAGGCTACGGCTCGACGCGCAACGAAACCTACGACGCCTCGTACAACCTTGAATTGCCCGTCGGCGACGACACCCTGCTGTATTCGTTTTCGACCCTGGGTTATCGCGACGCGATTATTCCGTACACGCCTCGGGTCCCCAGTAACCGGCAAAGCATTCCCGAAGTCTATCCCGATGGTTTCACGCCCAAGGTCAAAGTCTACGAAGTGGACTATCAGTTCGTGGCCGGGGCCAAGGGTGATCTGCAGGCCGGCTGGAAGTGGGACCTGAGCACCAGTTATGGCGCCAGCGACAGCACCTACAACGCCTTTGAAACCCTCAACCCTTCGCTGGGCGCCGATACCCCGACCTCGTTCAGTGCCGGCAGCCAGAAGCGCACCGAATGGGTCAACAACCTCGATTTCAGCAATGCCTTCGACATCGGCCTGGCGCAACCGCTGCAGTTTGCGACCGGCCTGGACCTGCGCCACGAAAGCTATGAGCAGCGCGCGGGCGACCCGTTGGGTTGGGCGGCCGGTGATTACCGGGTCAGCAGCGGCCGCTATGCCGGCATGAGCGTTTCGCCGTATGCGCAGGGCGTGCAACTGGTCACCGATGACTATGCCGGCAGCAAGGGTCGCAACGTGTATGCGGTGTATTTCGATGTTGGCCTGAACCCGACCGAAAAGCTTTACCTGGGCTTTGCCGGCCGCCATGAGCGTTACACCGACTCGGCGGGCGACACGACCACCTGGAAAGCCTCCAGCCGTTACGAGATACGCCCTGAACTGGCGTTTCGCGCCTCGTTGGGCACCGGATTCAAGGCGCCTTCGCTGGCCGTGCAGACCTTCCAGCAAGTCAATGCGGCGGTGCGGATTCAGGACGGTGTCGAGCAGGATGTCACCGCCCTGATCCTCAGGCCCGACAATGCCGTCTCCAAAGCGCTGGGCGCCACGGAACTGAAACCGGAAAAGTCCAGGGACCTGAGCTTCGGCTTTACCTATGAGCCGGCGCGCAATCTCAATTTCACCGCCGATTACTACTACATCGAGCTGGCCGATCGCATCGTGTCGACCAGCCAGATCACCGGCGATGCCGTCAATCAGTTGCTCGGCCGTCCTGCCGGTTACAACGGCCCGGCCGACCTGGTCTCGTATTTCACCAACGGCATCGATACGCGCACCTACGGTTTCGACCTGACCGGTTCTTATCTGCAAACGCTGGAGCAATACGGCAGCCTGAAATGGAGCCTGGGCTTCAACTACAACAAGACCGAGATCACCGATATCAAGGACACACCCGAGGCCCTGCGTAATCTGGGCAGCAGTTACGTGTATTTCGGCCAACAGAACCAGGGGATTATCGAAGGCGCCACACCCCGGGACAAATTCACTCTGGGCCTGGACTGGAAACTCGATGCCTGGCAGCTCGGCGCGCGCCTGACACGCTATGGCAAATACACCGAGCACGGGACCATCAGCAGCCAGGACTACGACTATGGCGCCCGCTGGATCACCGACCTGGATATCCAGCGACGCCTGTCGAAAAACGTCAAGGTCGCCGTCGGCAGCAACAACCTCTTCGACGTTTACCCGCGCAAGAAAAGCGCACAGGACAACCCCAACACCACAGGTCAAGGCGCCTACGGCATGTATTCGCCCTTCGGCCTGACCGGGGGTTATTACTACGCGCGCCTGGATATCCAGTTTTAAGCTCATCAGGAACGATGATCATGACCACCTCTACCCGCCAGATTCACCTGGCAACCTTTTTGTTCACCGGCGCCCTGGCCTCGTCCTGGCGCCACCCTGCGGTGCAAGCCGATAACGCGCTGGACCTTGAGTACTACAAGAAAGTCCTGGCGGTGTCGGAACAGGCAAAATTCGATGCGGTGTTCATGGCCGACTCCAATGGCGGGTTTGCTGCCGACAAGGCGGTCACCCAGCGCTTGCCGGGGGTAAGCGTGTTCGACCCGCTGACCTTGATGTCGGTGCTGTCGGCGTTCTCCAGCAAGATCGGCCTGATTTATACCGCCGATACCAGCTACACCGAACCGTACATCGTCGCCCGGCAACTGGCCTCGCTGGACCATCTGAGCGGTGGCCGGGCCGGCTGGAATCTGGTGACCACCAAGAACCCTGAAGTGGCGTTCAATTTCAGCCGCGACGCCCACTTGCCGCACGCAAAACGCTATGAGCGCGCCAGCGAGTTCATCGATGTGGTCAAGGGGCTCTGGGACAGCTTCGAAGACGACGCCTTCGTCCATGACAAACAGCACGCGCAGTATTACGACCCCACAAGGCTGCACACCCTCAACCATCAGGGTGAGCATTTTTCCGTGCGTGGCCCGCTGAACATCGCCCGCCCGGTGCAGGGACATCCGGTGATTTCCCAGGCCGGCGCCTCGGAACCGGGCAAGCTGCTGGGCGCACGCACCGCCGACATCATCTTCACCGCCAGCCAGACGCTGGCCGAGGCGCAAGCCTTCTACCGCGACATCAAGACCAGGGCCGAAGGCTTTGGCCGCGACCCCGAGGCGGTCAAGGTGCTGCCGGGCGCCTCGGTGATCTGGGGCGCCAGCGCTCAGGAAGCCGAAGACAAATACCAGCAGATCCAGGCGCTGGTACACCCGGAGGTGGGGCTCAACACCCTGGAAAGCATCTGCGGCGTCGACCTGTCGAAGTACCCGCTGGACGGCCCGTTTCCCGAGCTTCCCGAGACCAATCAATCCAAGAGCCAGCAAAAGATTGCCATTGATATTGCACGCCGCGAGAACCTCAGCATTCGCCAGCTGTACCTCAAAGTCGCCAACTCCTACCGCCATCACACCGTGATCGGTGACACCCGCACGATTGCCGATGACCTGGAGCAATGGTTCGTCGAACGCGGGGCCGATGGGTTCGTGCTGTTCTCGCCGCTGCTGCTGCAAGGCTTCGAAGAGTTTGCCACCCACGTGGTGCCTGAACTGCAAAGGCGTGGCTTGTTCCGCAAGCAATACAGCGGTAACACGCTGCGCGAGCACCTGGGCCTCGACAGGCCGCACAATCATTTTTCCACCGCCCGCCAGGCATAAGGATTCTCACTATGTTGCGTGTTTTGCTATGCATGCTTGCAGGGCTGTTTCTGGCCGCCTGCAGCCAACCCGAAGAGGTCGTGCTGCGGGTCGGCATCCCCAACAAACTTGGTGACCGCGCGCTGTTGCAGGCGGCGGGCCTGGACAAGGACTTGCCGTACCGTCTCGAGTGGTCGGAGTTTTCGGCAACGCCTGCGCTGATGGAGGCCTTGCGCGGTGAAAGTATCGATATCGGTGCGGGCGGCACCACAGGGGTCATTTTCGAGGCCGCCAACGCCGGCACGCGCAACTTCAGCGTGGTCGCGGTCACCCGCAGCAGCGCCAAAGGCTCGCAAGCGATCCTCACCGGCAGCGGTTCGACAATCAAAACCGTCGAAGACCTCAAGGGTAAACGTGTGGCCTTGCTGCGCGGCTCGTTGCAGCAATATCAACTGGCGCTGGTGCTGGAAAAACACGGCATGAGCTTCAAGGATATCGAGCTGTCGTTCGTGCCCAACGATGTAGCGCTGGCCGCATTGATCAACGGTACGGTCGACGCCTGGCTGACCTGGGACCCGCAACGGGCCATGGCCCAGCGCCAACACGATGCGCAACTGCTGGCCTGGCTGGGCGATTATTACGTCAGCGATTACCTGCACCTGGTCAGCAATAAATCCCTGCATGACAGCGCCAAAGCCAAGGCTGTAGAGGACTACTTCGCCCGGCTCAAGCAAGCCCGCGCCTATGCCAACGAACACCCGCAACAACTGGCTGAAGCCAGCGCCAGACTGGCCAAAATCCCTGTGGACATCGCCCTGGAACTGACCACCCGCAACACCGGCACGGTCATCACTCCCGACCAGAAAGCCCGCGATGGGCTGCAACAGGAGGTCGGTTTCTGGCTGGGGCAGCAGGAAATAGCCAAGGCACTGGATGTTTCCATTCTGTTTGGCGAGTCACTCAAGGCCCGGCTGTGATTCGGGCCGCGACAAAATCAGAAAAACGCATAAAAAATAAATAGCATTATTAACATATCGCAACTGGTTATTTCACAAGCATGGGCCAGGCCACTAAGGTGAGCGACTAACGCCGAACCTTAGTGAGCCTCATGCCCGACACCTCTTTGCACACCCTCTGGCAACAACGCTATCGCGACCCGATTGCCGCCGCCCCGGCAGTCGACAATCCGGTCATCGATCACCTGCTGGCCCACCGCAGCGTGCGCCAGTACCTGAACACGCCACTGCCCGCCGGCACGCTGGAGACTTTGCTGGCTGCTGCGCAATCGGCGTCCACCTCGTCCAACCTGCAAGCCTGGAGCCTGCTGGCCATCGAGGACCCGGCGCACAAGGCGCGCCTGGCGACGCTGTCCAATGACCAGGAACATATTCGCCAGGCGCCGCTGTTTCTGGTCTGGCTGGCAGACTTCTCGCGCGCCCAGCGCATTGCCGACCAACAGGGCATCGAACTGGAAGTACCAGCCCTGCTCGACAGCTTGCTGGTCAGCAGTCTCGATGCCGCGCTGGCCGCGCAGAATGCGGTAGTCGCCGCCGAAGCGCTGGGCCTGGGCACGGTGTACATCGGCGCGCTGCGCAATAACCTGCAAGCAGTGATCGATGTGCTGCAACTGCCGCCGCTGGTGTTTCCGGTGTTTGGCCTGTGCGTGGGCTACGCCGACCCCGAGCGCCCGGCGGCGATCAAGCCGCGCCTGCCGCAAAGCGTGGTGCTGCACCGCGAGCATTATCAGGTGGCCGCCGAGGAGCCGGCACGGATTGCCGCTTATGAAGCGGTGGCCGGCGCCTTCAGCCGCGAGCAGGGGCAGAACACGCCGCCGTGGAGCGAGCAGGTGCTCAATCGTCTGAAAAGTATCGATGCATTGCACGGTCGCGAGCGTATCGCCGATACGCTGCGCGCCCAGCGCCTGGCCCTTCGTTAGGCCCCCTTATAACTCTGCGTGAGTCTTTCATGACTGTTCTTGTTGTCGAACAACCCCTGGCCCCGGCCTTCGACGCGGCGGCTTTCAAGCTGGCCATGCGCAATACCGCTGCCTCGGTGAATATCATTACCTGTGGCGGGCCCGAGGGTGACTTCGGGCTGACCGCCACCGCGTTCAGCTCGGTGACGGCCGACCCGCCCACCGTGCTGATCGCGGTGAACAGCGGCGCAAGCATTTATCGGCATCTGCTTGAGCACAGGCGCTTTTGCGTCAATGTGCTGCAAGCCGATGCCGTGCAATTGTCCAGCGATTTTGCCGGCGGCCTGCCGCCCGAGGAGCGTTTTGCCAGGCATCCCTGGCAACGTCTGCCCAGCGGCAACCCGGCCCTGGACGCCAGCAGCGCCGGGTTCGACTGCACGGTGACCGAGCTGTCGCACGTGGGCTCGCACCTGGTGGTGATCGGCCGTGTCGAGCATTGCTGGTACTCGGACCGCGAACCATTGCTGTACTCAAACGGCCGCTATGGGCGCTTTGTCTGAACGATACTGTGGCTTGCCGTCAGCCTTCGCCGGAGTGCCGCCCACAGCAGAGCTGCCTCCCACAGGCTTGGTGTTAACCACCCATTCGGCGGCAGGCACATGACCTGTGGGAGGGAGCTCTGCTCGCGAAGAGGCCGGCATGGGCAAAGACAATTGCTGCCTCCTATACGCGCTGTTCCAGCCTCTCGATAAAGCTGGCCAGGCTGCGTGACACCGTGCCCTTGCGCCATACCAGCCAGGTCTGCAAATAACGAAACTGCTCGGACAGCGGCCAGACGCTGACGGTGCTGCAGCCGGGCATGCTTTCGAGCATGCTGCGCGGCATCAGGGCCAGGCCCGCACCGGCGCTGACGCAGGCGAGCATGCCGTGGTAGGACTCCATTTCGGAGATCTTGCCCGGCACGGCGGCGTTGTGGCTGAACCAGCTTTCAAAATGGTGGCGATACGAGCAATTGGCGCGAAAGGCGTAGATGTGTTCGCCGTTGACGTCGCTGCCGGTGTCGATCGGGGCGTGGTTGAGCGGCGCGATCACGACCATTTCTTCCTCGAACACCGCCACCCCTTCCAGCGCCGGATGCAGCACCGGACCATCGACGAATGCCGCCGCCAGGTGCCCGGCCAGTACGCCGTCGATCATGGTCCCCGACGAGCCGGTCGACAGCGCCAGTTCGACCTTGGGATAGGCCTGGTTATAGCCGGCCAGCAAGGCTGGAATACGCACCGCTGCGGTACTTTCCAGCGAACCGAGCGCCAGCGGGCCACGCGGTTCATCGCCCGCCACGGCCATGCGCGCCTCGTCGACCAGATCGAGAATGCGCCGGGTGTAATCGAGAAAATTCCAGCCCGCCGGTGACAGGCGCAGCCGGTGTTTTTCGCGAATGAACAGCTCGACGCCCAGATCCTCTTCAAGCTGCTTGATGCGCGTGGTGAGGTTCGAGGGCACCCGATGAATGTGCTGGGCGGCGGCGCTGATGCTGCCGTGTTCGGCAACAGCCTTGAAGATTTCCAGTTGGACCAGATCCACATCATTCTCCAAACGTGAACGAGTTGCTCAGTATTATTCAGTTTTCAAGACTCTAGCATGGCCCTAATCTGATCGCACTTTCACTTGTGACACGATGATGAGGCGGCCATGACCAGCGTTTCCAGCCAGACCCACGCGATTTCGATCAACCCCGCCAACGGCGAGCAGATCGGTGCCTATCCCTATGAAACCGACGCAGCACTGGACGCTGCGCTGTCGCGGGCAGCGGCAGGTTTTGGCGTATGGAAACGCAAACCCCTGGCGCAACGAGTCGAACTGATCCAGGCGCTGGCAAAAGTGCTGCGCAGCAAGGCCGATGAGATGGCACGCATGGCCACTCTGGAAATGGGCAAGCCGGCCACCCAGGCGCGTGGCGAGATCGAGAAGTGCGCGCAGTTGTGCGAGTGGTACGCCGAATTCGGCCCGGCCATGCTGGCCCCGGAACCGACTCAAGTGCCCGGCGGCAAGGCGCGGATCGAATACCGGCCACTGGGCCCGGTGCTGGCGGTGATGCCGTGGAACTTCCCGTTCTGGCAGGTGCTGCGCGGCGCGGTGCCGACCTTGCTGGCCGGCAATACCTATGTGCTCAAGCATGCGCCGAACATCATGGGCTGCGCCTACCTGCTGCGTGATGCCTTGCAGGAAGCCGGCTTTGCCGACGGCGTGTTCGAGGTGATCAACGTCACGCCGGACGGCGTATCCAGCGCCATTGCCGACCCGCGCATCGCCGCCGTGACCCTGACCGGCAGCGTGCGCGCCGGCATCGCCATCGGCTCGCAGGCCGGTGCCGCACTGAAGAAATGTGTGCTGGAACTGGGCGGCTCCGACCCGTTCATCGTGCTCAACGATGCCGACCTGGACGCAGCCGTGAAGGCAGCCGTCATCGGCCGCTACCAGAACACCGGCCAGGTCTGCGCGGCGGCCAAGCGCTTGATCATCGAACAAGGCGTGGTCGAGGAATTTACCCGGCGCTTTGTCGAAGCGACGCAGCAACTGGTGGTCGGGGATCCATTGAGCGACGCGACCTATATCGGCCCGATGGCGCGTTTCGACCTGCGTGACGAACTGGACCAACAAGTGCAGGCCACCTTGAGCGAAGGCGCGACCCTGCTGCTGGGCGGCAGCAAGGCTGACGGGAGCGGCAACTTCTACTCCCCGACCGTGCTGGGCGATGTGACCGACACGATGACCTCGTTCCGCCAGGAACTGTTCGGGCCGGTGGCGTCGATCATCACCGCCCGCGACGCCCAGCATGCACTGGAGCTGGCCAACGACAGCGAGTTCGGTTTGACCGCGACGATCTACACCGCTGATGTAGCACGTGCCGAGCAACTGACCGAGCAACTGGAAACCGGTGGTGTGTTTATCAACGGCTACAGCGCTTCCGACCCACGGGTAACCTTTGGCGGGGTGAAGAAGAGCGGTTTCGGCCGCGAGCTGTCGCACTTTGGCGTGCGCGAGTTCTGCAACGCCCAGACCGTATGGCTGGACCGCAACTGACAAGCAACCCGGGTTGCCGCTTCGCAGGACCGTAGGACCGACTTTAGTCGGGAAGCAGGCGACATAAATCTATGGTGTTGCCCTTCGCAGCTAAAGCAGCTCCTACGAGCCCCTACGAGGTCCTGCGCGTTCATTCAGCCCTGACGATAGCCGCGTCGCCAATGGCGTAGTAATGCCCGCCCGCAATGTAGTGCAGGCTGCGCCATTGCGGGTCGGCGTGTTCGAACTGCCAGTGGCCGTCCTTGAACACGCGGTCGTCGGCCCAGGCGGCGACCACTTCGCCGATGAACAGGTCGTAGGCCTGCTGGTTGTGCGGTTCATTGATCACTTTGCAGATCAGCCAGGCCGAGCAACCCGACACCAGCGGCGTGTCGAACCCTTCCATGTGCAACAAGTCCACGCCACAACGCGCCAGCTTGTCCGGCTCATCGGCCAGGCTCTGGCTGCCCACGGCCTGGGTCAGTTGCAACTGTGCAAGGTTCGGCACCTGCAAGGCGAAATAGCCGCTGCCTTCGACCAGGCGGCGGGTATGGGCGATCTTGTCGAGCACCACGGTGACTTTCGGCGGGGAAAAATCCAGCGCGCAGGCCCAGGCGGCGGCCATGACGTTGTCGACACCGGCGTGAGTGGCCGACACCAGAACGGTCGGGCCATGGTTGAGCAGGCGGTAGGCTTTTTCCAGCTCGACGGGGCGAATGTGCGGGTTCATCAATACTCTCTCGGGATGTGCAGTCTTGTTCAGACCTGCAAAGATGCCACAGGTGCAGCCATTCAGAGCGTTTCCATCATGAACAATGACATCCCTTCCACACCTGTGATTGCCCTGTTGCTGGCCGCTGGCAGCAGCCGGCGCTTTGGCAGCGACAAGCGTCAGGCACGCCTGCCGTGCGGGCGCAGCGTGTTGCAGGCCAGTCTCGACACGGCATTGCAGGTGTTCAGTCAGGTGCATGTGGTGCTGCGCGACACCGACGATATCGACGCATTGGGCATCGCCGCGACGGTGCCGGTGGTGCGCAGCCCGCAGGCCGATCTGGGCATGGGCCACAGCCTGGCGAGTGGCATTGCAGCGCTGGGCGATTCGGATGCACAGGCGGTGGCCATTTTGCTCGCCGACATGCCGTGGCTGCGCCGCGAAACGTTATTGCAGTTGGCTGCGCATGCCGACCCGCAGCGCATCGTCATGCCGGTGTATGACGGACAACAAGGCCATCCGGTGATCATCGGCCGGGCATTCTGGCCGTTGCTCGAAGGCCTGACCGGCGACAAAGGCGCCAAGGCAGTGATCGCCGCTCATGCGCAAGCCTGCATCCGTATGCAGACGGATGACCCCGGCGTGCTGCTGGATGCCGACACACCGGACGTCCTTGCGGCTGCTTCAGAGCTGTAAGCGGTCAACACCATTGGCGGTACGCAACACATCGGCCATCACCGCCAGAGCGATTTCGGCCGGTGTCTTGCTGCCCAGATTCAGGCCGATGGGCGCATGAATGCGCGCCAGCGCCGTCTCGTCCAGATTGCCGATGCGCGTCAGCCGCTCCAGGCGCTTGTGGCTGGTTTGCCGCGAACCCATGGCGCCGATATAGAACGCTTCGGTGCGCACCGCTTCGAGCAAGGTCAGGTCGTCGAGGCGCGGGTCGTGCGTCAACGCCACCACCGCCGTGGAGGCATGGCAGCCGCCGTCGGCGATATACACCGCCGGCAGCACCGGGCACACCTCGACACCGGGTAATGAAAAACCGGCCAGCACCTCGGGACGCGGGTCACAGACGATGACTTCATAGCCCATGCTCAGGGCAAAGCCTGCACAGAACTCGGCGACCGGCGACAACCCGGCCAGCAGCAGGCGTTGCACGGCGCCGATGCGGATGGTCGCGGTATCGTTGTCGACCTGAATCCGCGCCTGGCCCATTTCGCCAGGCTTCAGCGACGGCAGCGCGCTGCCCTGCCCCAGCCCGACCACGCGCTTGAGCAGCCCGCGACCGCTCAAGGCCTGTTCGACCTGGGCCAAGTGCGCCTGAATCGCGTCGCCGGGCGTCAGGTACTCGACCAGCACATCCAGCACCCCGCCGCACGGCAAGGCCAGGTTCGGCGCCAGCCCGCCGGCGCCATAACGCACCTGCTGATTGGTGGGCGCAAACGATCCCTGCGCCAGCCGCTCGAGAAAATCCTCCTCGATGCAGCCACCGGACAGCGAGCCGCGATGCTCGCTGCTGGACAGCGCCACCAGCATCGCCCCCGGCCCGCGCGGCGCGGAGCCGTAGGTCGAGAGCACGGTGCACAGCCACACCGGCTTGCCCGCGGCCAACCAGTCGCGGGCCTGTTGCACGACTTGCAAGTCGAGCTGTTTCATCGGCGTCAGACCCCGGCCATGAGTTTTTCCTTGGTGATCGGCAAATCGCGAATGCGCTTGCCGGTGGCGTGGTACACCGCGTTGGCCACGGCGGCGGCCAGCCCGGTAATCCCGATCTCGCCAATGCCACGGGCACCGAACTCGTTAAGGTTGAGGTCCGGGTAATCAAGCAGGATCACGTCGATTTCAGGCTGGTCGGCGTGCACCGGCACCACGTATTCGGCGTAGTTGTCGTTGACCGCCAGGCCGGTACGCGGGTCGTACTCGGTGGCCTCGAACAGCGACATGCCGATGGCCATGACAATTGCGCCTTCGACCTGGTTACGCGCCGCCAGCGGGTTGACCACCTTGCCGACATCGATGGCGCTGACCACCCGCGACACGCGCAGGCGCGAGATGCCCGGGTCCCAGCGCACCTCGACAAAATGCGCACCGAACGAGCGGAACGAGAATTCCTTGGCATTCTTCTGTTCGCTGTGGTGCGTGCCATCGGCGCGGGCCAGGCGTTGCTGCTCCAGCACCTTGGCAAAGCTGATACGGCGCTCGCCCTTGACCAGATGACCGTCCTGCACCTCGAGGCTTTCCGGTTTTTCGCCGGCAAAGAAGCCTTTCTCGGTGACCGCATAGCTGCGCAGTTTGTCCAGCGCCTGGCGAGTCGCACCGGCCAGGGCCGGCATGATGCTGGCGGTCACCCAGCTGCCACCGGACACCGGGCCCGGTACAAAGGACGAATTGCCCAGTTGCACCTCGACCTTGTCCATTGGCAGGCCGGTCAGCTCACTGATGGTCTGGGCGACGATGGTGTATGTGCCGGTGCCGATATCCTGCACGCCACATTGCACCAGTGCCGTGCCGTTGGCCTGCAGGCTGACCCGCGCTTCGGTCGGCACCTGAAAGGCTTCCCAGTTACAGGCGCCCATGCCGTAGCCGATGATCTCGTCGCCGTCACGCATGGCGCCGACCTGCGGCTTGCGCTGCTGCCAGCCAAACTGCTTGGCGGCCTTTTCGATGGCCTCGGGCAGGTGATTGCTCGACCACGGCAGGTCGCTGCTTTCATCGCGGCTGGCGAGGTTGCGGGTCCGAAACTCAAGCGGATCGACATTGGCGGCCAGGGCCATTTCATCGATGGCCGACTCCAGGGCAAACAGCCCCGGCGCAGCACCCGGTGCGCGCATCGAGGTGGGCGTGCCGCGATTGACCGGGCTGGTGTGGTGGCTGACCAGCACGTTAGGGCAGCTATAAAGGCTTTTGCTCACCGAACCGCAGGTCTCGGTGTAGACATCCACCGTCGAGGTGCTGTTGTACGACTCGTGACTCAGCGCCACCAGCTTGCCGGCCGCATCGGTGGCCAGGCGCAGACGCTGGCGGGTTTCCGGGCGATGGCCGACGGTGCTGAACATCTGCGCACGCGGCAGCATCAACTGCACCGGGCGACCGGTAACCCTGGCCGCCGCGCAGGCTGCAATCGAGTGCGGCCATGGCCACAGTTTGCCGCCAAACCCCGAACCAATGAACGGCGCACGCACCTCGACCTGTTCAGGATTCAGGTCGAAGACATTGGCCAGAAAGTTGCGGTGATTGACCACGCCCTGGGTACTTTCTTCGACGTACAGCCGGCCATCCTGCCAACGCGCCGTGGTGGCGTGCATTTCCATCGGGTTATGGGTTTCGACCGGCGTGGTGTAGGTCACGTCGATGCGCTTGGCCGCGCCCTTGAAGGCGTCATCCGGCTTGCCACGTTTATGCGTGCCATCGGCTTCCTTGGCACCGTGCACACGCATGCCCTGCTCCAGCGACTTGACCGCGTCCTGCGCTTCATACCGCACCTTCACTGCACGGGCGGCAGCGCGGGCCCGCTCGAAACTGTTAGCCACCACCAGGGCAACGAACTGGCCGGGGTAGTAAACCTGATCGTCCTCGAACGGCAGGCGGTGCTCATCGGTCTTGCTGGCGCTGAGAATGGTGTCGAAGCTCATCGCGGTTTCCGGCGTGCGGTGCAAGCGCGGGATGTTGCCGTGATGAAGAATCTCGGCCACACCGGGCATCGACCGCGCGGCGGCGTCATCGATCGCCAGAATACGGCCGCGGGCCACGGTGCTGTAGACACCGTAGGCGAACAGCATGCCGTCCTGCGGATAGTCCGCCGCATAGCGCGCACTGCCGGTCACTTTCAGCCGCCCGTCAATACGCTTCTGGGCTTTACCAATGGGGGACTGACTCATGACAACTCCTTGGCCGTGAGATCACGGAGGTTGCGAACGATGACCTGTTGGCCGAGCGGAATCTTGAATGCGTTGTGCTCGTAAGGCTTGGCGCCTTGTAAGGCGATTTGCGCGACTTTTTCAAACAATTGCAGCGACGCTGTCTGGCCGATCAGCGCACGTTCCGCTTCCACTGCCCGCCAGGGTTTGGTACCGACGCCGCCGAGTGCCACGCGGGCATCGGTGATTTTTTTGCCGTCGAGTACCACCACGACCGCGCTTGAAGCAAGAGCGAACTGGTAAGAGGTGCGGTCGCGCAATTTCAGGTAGGCCGAGCGGCTGCCGGCCAGCGGTGCATCCAGAGTCACGTGAGTGATCAACTCGCCCGGTTGCAGCGCGTGTTCGCGCCATGGCGTGTCGCCTGGCAGCAGGTGAAAATCGCTGAAGGGAATCTCACGCGTGCCTTGCTTGCCCTGCACCGTGACCTGCGCGCCCAGCGCGGCCATGGCCACGCACATGTCCGAAGGATGGCTGGCGATGCAGTGTTCGCTGGTGCCCAGCACCGCGTGCACACTGCGGTTCAAGCCGTCGATGGCGGCGCAGCCGGAGCCCGGCTGACGCTTGTTGCAGGCCGAAATACCATCACGGAAGTAGTTGCAACGCACTCGCTGCATGACATTGCCTCCGGTGGTGGCCTTGTTGCGCAAAGCGGTGCTGGCACCCTGCAGAATGGCCTGGGCCAGCACCGGGTAGTGCTCACGCACACTGGCATGGTTGGCCAGCTCGGTATTGCTGACCAGCGTGCCGATGCGCAGGCGACCGTCGCTGAGTGGCTCGATCTGCTTGAGCGCCAGGCGATTGATGTCCACCAGTTGCGCGGGCTGCATGATATCGAGCTTGACCAGGTCGAGCAGCGTGGTGCCGCCGGCCAGATAAACGCTTTGCTCGCCGGCAGCGGTCACGGCCTGGGCCGGCGAGGCGGCGCGGGCATAGTCGAAAGTGCGCATCAGACCGCCCTCCCCAGCTTGCCCCGCGCCGACTGCACGGCGGCGAGGATGTTCTTGTAGGCGCCACAGCGGCAGATATTGCCGCTCATGGCCTCGCGCACGCTGGCGTCATCGGCGGGAATGTTCGGGTCGTTGAGAATCGCCACCGCGCTCATGATCTGCCCCGAGGTGCAGTAACCGCACTGGTAGGCATCGTGCTCCCAGAAGGCTTCCTGCACCGGGTGCAGCTTGCCGTTTTCGGCGAGCCCTTCGATGGTGGTGATCTCGTCGCCGTCGTGTTGCACCGCAATCGACAGGCACGAATTGATCGCCACGCCATTGACCAGCAAGGTGCAGGCACCGCACTGACCGTGGTCGCAGCCTTTCTTGGTGCCGGTCAGTAACAGGCGGTCACGCAACACATCAAGCAGAATCGCGTTGGCCGGCACATTCAGGCGATGGCTCTGGCCGTTGACCTTGAGCACGATCGTCTGCTCGCCGGGGGCTGGGCCGTGGTTGCTGTCAGGGGCGGGCGGCGTTTGCGCGGCCTGTGCAGTTTGCTCCGGCACCCAAGTGCCGATGCCGGCGACGGCAATGCCCGAGGCACCGACCTGCAGGAAGCGGCGACGGGAAGATTGCAGAGGGGGAGACTGTGGCGTTTCTTTCATCAGGATCACCGTTCAAGGGTGCGCTCACGAGGCGCATGGGGTCGGCGGGCTGCGATACGTGTCGCAGCCTGTCCAGTAACCGGTCCCTTGAGTCGACCTGAGGCTGATGAATAGATTCAGCGAAATTTATAGTTGGTCTGCCAAATGGCTGGGCTGCGCACTGCACAAAACCGGTAGCGGATCACTCGCCGCACTGTCGCGCCGCAAACACCGGCCCGTAGGAGAGAGCGCCAGCTCGCGAAAGCACCAGTGAAATCAACACATTTGCGGTGAATGTACCTACGCCTTCGCGAGCTGGCGCTCTCTCCTACGGGTTCTGGGCTGGCCTTGATACTGAGTACGACACAAGTTATGTAGGAGTGAGCGCAGCTCGCGAAAGCGCCAGTGAAATCAACACATTTGCGGTGACTGCACCTACGCCTTCGCGAGCTTGCGCTCGCTCCTACGGGTTCTGGTCTGGCCTTGATACTGAGTACGACACAAGTTATGTAGGAGTGAGCGCAGCTCGCGAAAGGGCCAGTGAAATCAACACATTTGCGGTGAATGTGCCTTAGCCTTCGCGAGCTTGCGCTCGCTCCTACGGGTTTTTGGCTGGCCTTGATACTGAGTACGACACAAGTTATGTAGGAGTGAGCGCAGCTCGCGAAAGCGCCAGTGAAATCAACACATTTGCGGTGACTGCACCTTAGCCTTCGCGAGCTGGCGCTCGCTCCTACGGGTTTTGGGCTGGCCTTGATCGTGAGTACGACACAGAGTCCGTTGGCGGAGGTTGAGTGATCTACGCCTGAGGGCGCTTGACTGTGACGATGAGGATGCCGCCGAGAATCGCCAGCAATCCGACGATCAGTGCGCTGGTCAGTTGCTCGCCCATGAACACCACCGACATCAGCAAGCCCACCACCGGCACGCCGAGCATGACGGTGGACATGCTGGTGCTGGACAACCACATGCTCGCGGCATTCACCGCGCAAAAGCAGAACGCAGTAGCCAGCGGGCCCATGAACAACATGATCTGCCACAGCGCCCAGGAACCGTCGCCGGTAAACGCGCCTTCCACGCTATAGGCCAGCACCAGCAACGGCACAGTTGCGGTGAGCATCTGCCATGGTGCCAGTTGATAGGCGCTGGCTTCGGGCCGCGAGTGGCGCAAGTGCAGGATGCACAGCGCCCAGCACAACGAGGCGCCGATCAACATCAGGTTGGCCTTGAGCAGCGCAGTGTTGCTCCAGTCCAGAGTCAGTGGGTTGAACAGCACACCGACGCCAATGCCGCCCAGCAGCGTGCCGGCCAGCTGGCGCCGGGACAGGCGCTCACCAAAAAATGTCACGGCAATCGGCGTCACCCACAGCGGCGTGGTGTAGGCCAGCACCGCCGAGCGTCCGGCCGGCACTTCGGTCATGGCCATGGCACCGAGCACGGTGAACGTCAGCATTTGCAACAGGCCGACACTGAGGATCAACGGCAGATCGCGGCGGGTCGGGATGCGCAACGTGCCGGTGGCCAGTTGCAAGGCGAACAGGCACAAGGCGCCAGCGGCAAAGCGCAAAGCCGAGAACCAGATCGGCGTGATGTGCTGCAGACCGGTTTTCATCACGGGCCAGTTGGCGCCCCAGATCAGGATCGCCAGCACCAGCAGCGCCACACCCTTGGCTTGCGGCGAGGTCCACGGGCCACTGGTTGCGGGCATGCCGTCCATGGGCACTGCAGTGTCAGTTTTGCTTGCGTTGATCATGCTGCCCTCTAAACGGCTGATTACTGTCAGAGGGGAATTTTATTCAAGCATCGCAAGAGTTTTTTTCCTGCTTTACCTTTCGCTTGAGGTTTTTCAAGCATTAAAATCTGCGCCTATACGATTTCGCAGAGGTTTATTCTCTTGAAAAAGCTCGACCGTACCGACATCAGCTTGCTCGACAGCCTGCAGCGTGACGCCAGCATCACCAATGCCGAGCTGGGCCGCTCGGTTAACCTGTCGCCCACGCCGTGTTTCAACCGGGTCAAGTCGATGCAGGAAGCCGGGCTGATCAAGGGCCAGGTCACCCTGCTCGACCCGAAAGTGCTGGGCCTGGACCTCAACGTGTTCATTCACGTCAGCCTGGAAAAGCAGGACGAAGGCGCCTTGCAGCGCTTCGAAGCGGCCGTGGCCGGACGCCCGGAGGTGATGGAGTGTTATTTGATGACCGGGGACGCCGATTACCTGCTGCGCATCCTGGTGCCGAACATCCATGCGCTGGAGCGCTTCATTCTTGAGCACCTGACCAAAGTGCCGGGCGTGGCCAATATCCGCTCCAGCTTTGCGCTCAAGCAGGTGCTGTACAAGACCGCCCTGCCCTTGCCACCGGATGGTTTGACGCTGCGCTGACGCCACCGCGCTAAATTACGTGCAGCGTGACCAGCGCCACCACCAGATAACGCACGCCCTTGGCGACGGTGACAATCAGGGTGAAGCGCCACAGCGGCTCACCCATGACGCCGGCCACCACGGTAAACGCATCCCCGATGACCGGCACCCAGCTCAACAGCAGCGACCAGTAGCCGTAGCGGGCGTAGTGCCGACGGGCCTGGTCCAGGCGTTTTTCACTGACCGGAAACCAGCGCTTATGGCGCAGGCGCTCGACCGAACGGCCCATCAGCCAGTTGAGCATCGAGCCCAGCACGTTGCCTGCCGTGGCGACCAGCAACAGCAGCCAGGTCAGGTAATGCCCGGACAGCAACATGGCGACCAGCACGGCTTCCGATTGCATCGGCAACAAGGTTGCGGCGCCGAAGGCGGCAAGGAACAGGCCCAGGTAGCTGGAGAGTTCGAACATCCGGGGTGATTGCCCAAAGGGGATGGAGAGCGGGCATCGTAGCGTTAAAGGGCCACGACGATAAGGGCGACGCTCAAGATGAGGATGGGCGCTCGCAGCACTGGAGTCAAAATGACCAATCGAAGTCATTTCGACTCCAAAGGCCTTGTGGTCTTTATGACACTGACTTCGCGTAACCCTTGATTCCCGGGCCTTTACGCTCTGGCACGGAAGTTGACTCTGTACAGGCAACTGTTAACTGCCGAGGAGTGCTTCCATGTTCACTGACCCACAACGCGCGATCATCAAGGCCACTGTCCCGCTGCTGGAGTCGGGTGGCGAAGCGTTGACCACCCATTTCTACAAGATGATGCTCGACGAATACCCCGAAGTGCGGCCGCTGTTCAACCAGGCCAACCAGGCCACTGGCGCCCAGCCGCGTGCCCTGGCAAATGCGGTATTAATGTACGCGCGCAATATCGACCGCCTTGAGGCCTTGGGGCCACTGGTCGGGCAGATCGTCAACAAGCACGTGGCGTTGCAGATTCTGCCCGAGCACTACCCGATTGTCGGCACCTGCCTGTTGCGTGCCATTCGTGAAGTGCTGGGTGCCGAGATCGCCACCGATGAAGTGATCGACGCCTGGGCCGAGGCCTACGGCCAACTGGCCGGCATCCTGATCGGCGCCGAAGAGGCCGCCTATCAGCATAACGAAAGCGCCAAGGGCGGCTGGCGCGGTGCGCGGGTGTTCAAGGTGGCGCACAAAGAGCAGGAAAGCGCGCAGATCACCTCGTTTTACTTCGAGCCTGAAGACGGCGGCGCGGTGGTCGACTATGCACCAGGCCAGTACCTGGGTATCAAGCTGGACATCGATGGCCAGGAAGTGCGGCGCAATTATTCGTTGTCGGCGCAGGCCAACGGGCGCAGCTACCGGATCAGCGTCAAGCGTGATGGTCAGGGCGTGGTGTCTAGGCATTTACATGACCGCGTGCAGGTGGGCGACCGTGTCGAGCTGTTCCCGCCGGCCGGGGATTTTACCTTGCAGGCATCAACACGGCCGTTGGTGCTGATCAGCGCCGGCGTCGGCATCACCCCGACACTGGCGATGCTGGAAGCGGCTCTGCCAACTGGTCGGCCGATCACCTTCATTCACAGTGCCCGCAATGCCAGTGCCCAGGCCTTCCGGCCATGGCTTGAAGCGTTGCAAGACCAGCACCCGCAACTGGCCTGCCACTTCTGCTACAGCCAGCCTGAAAACGGTGACCGCTTCGATGCTCAAGGCCGCCTGAATCAGGAAGTGCTGGGCAGCTGGCTGCCACAGAATCGCGATGTAGACGCTTACTTTCTGGGCCCTGTCGGGTTCATGGCCAGCGTCAGGCGCGACCTCAAGGCGTTGGGCGTGCCCGAGGCGCAGAGTCATTACGAGTTTTTCGGGCCGGCGGGGCAATTGCCGGCGTAATGGCCGAGCAGTCAAGACTCGATACTGTTTGTTTAGAGTGCGCGGTCAATCTGGTGATACTTTGGATCAACAGGGATTTGGACTTGCGCAAGCTCGGCTCTCGCTCCCTCTTAAACTACCTTCTCGATGATGAGTGACAGGAGCTTTGAGTAGCATGGACGACGATGATAATCCCATTGAGATAACCGACGAGCTTGCAACATTCCTGGAGGGGCCAGCGTCACGCATGGACCTGGTTCTTTTGGTGCAGCCTCTGCGCTCCGCAGCACTCACGCTTTTCGGTGCATCAATGAACTCATTGGCACTACACATTCACGAACTTCCCGATGGCGAGAGCAGATCCAAGGCAGTCAAGTCCTTTGACGAGTTGAGTAACATTTTCGAGGCCATTGATAAATTTGATGAGCGTATCGGTATGTTGCTCCGTGGAATGGAGATCCAGGACAAAAAGCAGGAGGCTACTCATGACTGATAAAGTGAGCTACCTTAAGGATGAGTACAGGCAAATATCATCTGACTTGGCTGGTGATTACACACGAAAAGGCGGAGGCGGATCTGAGCCCCCGCAGGGAAATGAGATGGAAAAGCGCGTTGCCGATCTTGAGAAAACCCTGCCAGATATCAAAGAAAAGCTCACTGCGATCCTGGCCAAGGTGGATTCTATCGATAAGCATTCTGCCACCAAGGCGGATCTTGCCAATACAGAACTTGGCATGCTGAAATGGTGCGTGGGTACAGCCATCGCGATGACCGGCCTGGCCTGTGCTATTACATTTGGGATGACCAAGGCATTCCTGGGCAACTAGCTTTTAGATGATTTCTGATAGCCCGGCATCTTGCCGGGCTTTTCGTTCCTGGCCTCCCGGAAAGACGTAATCTTTTCTTCCTATAAACACCTCATGGCGAGCTCTTTTTTCGTAACAGCACGTCAAAGAGACAGCTAATCAGCACCTGAATATCTTCAGGATAAGCAATTGAATCAAGACAAGATCCTGTGCCACCAGCCAGGTCGGGTTTGCAATGCATCGCGCAATTGCACCGCACTCGGCCGACACACCGGGTCGAAAGCCAGGGCCTGACGCAAGGCTGGCCAGCAGTGCCTGGGAAGGCGGCCGGGAATCGGCAGTGTGCGATCCTGCCCGGCTGCACGGGCCTGGTCGCCGGGCAAGCGCCCGAACGGGTGCTTGCCACTGGCCAATTCATAAATCAGACACGCCACTGCATACAGGTCCGATGCCTCGGATAACGGCGCGCCATCGTGCAGCTCCGGAGCGGCGTAAGCCGGGGTCCAGGCCTTGAACGTGTCGCGACGCAGTTGTGGCAGGCCGGGCAGAATCCCCGGTTGCGCCTGGCCCAAGCCAAAATCGAACAAGCGCAGCCCCTCTTCGCTGAGCATGACATTGCTTGGTTTAAGGTCGCCGTGCAGAACGCCGCAGGCATGGCTGTGGGACAAAGCGTCAAGCAGCGGCAGCACCACTTCGAACAACTCCCGCACCGGCAGGCCCATGGGGCAGTCGCAAAGCCAGTGATCCAGAGTAAGGCCGTGCATCAGCTCCATGGTGAAGAACGCGCATGGGCGGCGGGTGTCGACTTCAAAGCTGTAGCAGCGCACCACGCCGGGATGGTGCAGATGCCGAGTCAGGGCAAATTCGCCGTACAGCAAAGAGCCGGCATCCGGCACTTGATCAAAGGCTTCACCAAGCAGCTTGATCGCGATGTCCGGTGCAGGATTGCCGTACTGCTCATGCAGAAGATCGCGGGCGCGCCATACCAGGCCCATGCCGCCAACCCCAAGCAAGCGGTCAAGACGATACCGGCCGCACAACACTTGTGGTGTATCGACAAGGTGGCTCATGCGCGTACCACCACACAGGTGATGTTGTCTTTCGCCGGTCCCTGCAAGGCGCGCGCGAATAAAAACGCCAACGCTGCGGCCACTGTCGGCTGGCTCAAGCCCTGGCCCAGCGTTTCGCTGTCCAGTGCCTGATACAGGCCGTCGCTGCACAGCAGGTACGTGTCGCCAGGCTGCGCTCGCCACTGCAGCAGTTCCAGTTGCAATGGGTGACGGGCACCCACCGCGCGGGTCAGCGCGCGGGCGTGCGAGTGATCGCGGGTCAGTTGATACAGGCGCCGGCCACGCCATAAATAGCAACGGCTATCGCCTGCCCAGCAGCAGGCGCCTTGTTCGCCCTGCAGCAACAGCGCCACCAGGGTGCTGCCGATGATGCGCCGCGGCTGCCCCTGGCTTTGCGTCAACTCAAGACACAAGCGGCGATTGAGCACCTGCATGTGCTCACGCAGTTGTGCCAGTTGCACGTCCAGGCGTGGTTCGGCCGGCAACCCGGCCAGGGTATCGACGATCAACCGGCTGGCGATGTGTCCGCCGTGATGACCGCCCATGCCATCGGCCACCGCCCATAGCCCCTGCTGCGGGGCATCGAGAAAGGCGTCCTCGTTGCGCGCCCGCACCTTGCCACACTCGCTGCCGGCGGCACTTTTGAACACGTTGGCACGCGGTGTCATAGCTGCGCCGGCAAGCGAAAGCTGCGCAAGGCGCTGACGTCGAACGGATTGGGCATGCGCTGGCTGGTCAACAGGTAATTGACGCGCAAGCCGCCCAGATCAGCCTTGAGTATCAGCACATCACGCCCGCTCAGCGGCTCGATCTGCATCAGGTCAAGCAGCCGGAACAACGACCAGGGCCCCAGGTTTTTCTCGATGCCGACAGGACGTCCGACCAGCCGCTCGGCCACCAGACTGGCGCCGCCCTGCCCGGCTTCATCGGGCCAGGTAAAGGTCATGGGCACGATAGGACCATGGCGATACTCGAGCAAACGCTCGCCCAGGCGGAATTCGGTGCGGTTGGCCGTGCTGTCCAGGCTGTAGGGTTCGAGCTTGAAACGCACCTGCGGCTGGCTCGGATCTTCGGCAAAAAAGCCTTGGCGGATCGCGTGTGCGGCGCTCATCTGGTCGAGCAGCACGCGGGACATTGGCAGACTGTGACCATCGATACTGCGCAGCCGGTAGCTGCCCGGATGGCCACTGACAAAGGCTTTCAGGTGTTGTTCGAAAAAGCTTTCAAGCACGCCCTGGCTTTTGAAGAACTCACGAAAGTCATTGAGTGCCACATCGCTGGCGCTGTGCGCGTTGAACGGGTAGCGCTGCTCGATGGCTTTGGCGTAGAAGCTGTGCAACTCACTTTGATAACGCTGGTTAAGGTGCTGATAGGCATTGCCCAGCACCAGCCGCCAGGCGTCTTCAGCCATCAGGTTGAACCAGCCACTGACCGGACGCGGCAGGCGCGCGGCGCTATTGCGCAACTGGCTCAAGGCATCGCGCTGGCCGCCCATGCGGGCCTTGGCCATATCGAAAGCGAACTGCTCGGGCTGGCTGGCCCGCGCCAGGCTGGCCAGTTGCTGTTGCACCTCATCCAGGTTTTGCAAGGCGACGGCAAGGTCGGCACTCGGCGCGTCCTTGTCGTCGAGCAAACGGTGCAACGGCTCAAAACGCAGTTGCATGGCCCGGCGTGCATTGTCTGGCAAGGCGATGGCCTTGCTGGCCTTACTGGCCACCGCTGTCGCGGCCTTGCCCAGCACTGCGACGTTGTCATTGCCGGGCTCAAGATTTGTGTCAACCGCATCGGAGGGCAACGGGAATCGCGTGTTTTCACGAATCTGTAGCAGTAGCTGCACCACCGGCGAACTGGATGACAGCAGCCCGGCGGCAAGGTCGGCGCCTTCACCGGCATCGCCGAACGGCAATAGCCCAAGGCGCCCGACCGCTTCGCTCCAGTGGCTGGCGTAATCACGAAAGTACAGTTGCTCAAGCTCTACCAACAATTGGCGCAGGTCTCGGCCGCTGATCTCGTTACCTTCGCCCAGAACCCAGTTGTCACGCAGCAGCTCACTGACCCTGGCGGTGCCTTGTACCGAGAAAAACTGACGGTAGCCTTGCCGGGTATAAAGCCCCGGAATCGCCTGATCGGCGCCGACAAACAATTCGCGTTGCGGGCCCAGATGCTGGCTGAGGCGGTAGTCCGGCAGACTGCGAGCCTGTTCACGCAGTGCGCGATAGACCACGCTGGCCAG
Organism: Pseudomonas sp. HP_08; assembly: GCF_055284095.1. Lineage (NCBI taxonomy): Bacteria > Pseudomonadati > Pseudomonadota > Gammaproteobacteria > Pseudomonadales > Pseudomonadaceae > Pseudomonas > Pseudomonas sp. HP_08. The sequence goes on from NZ_JBTOQC010000013.1 coordinate 40,987, forward strand.
CGATTCGCTGCGCAGTGTCTGACGGGCCCGTGCCACCAGCGTCTCATTGAGCGGCTGACTGAACGACAGGCTCAGCAATTGCTCGAAGTGCCGATTCAGATCGTTCTGCACCTGATCATGACCCGAATACAGCCGCGACCATTCAGCGCCAAGCCAGTCCTTGAGCCACACACCCTCGCGGCGTGCCTGCAGGTTGAGCATCAGGTAGGCGCGCAGGTTGCCCAGCAGTGCCTCGCGGTCGTGCAGGCTGGCCGCGATTCTGGCTTCTAACAGCTGCGTGACCTGGGGCAGCAAGTGGGTAAGCAGTTCGCGCTCATAAACGCCACGCAATACTGGCTGACTGATCGCGCCCTGATAAAGCCCGCTACGCTCGTGCCAGGCTGCCTCACCCGCTGCCGGGAATACCTGACTGGCCTGCCCGCTGATCTCCAGCACCTTGAGCAATGCCATGGCGTCATCGCCGGGGTTGAGGGTTTTGTGCTGTTGCTGCCAGTCGCCCGCCAGTACCCGCAACGTTTCCAGACGCTCGTGGTTGGCGGAAAAGCCGCTGGCCCACAGCACGCTACCCAACACCAGAGTGGCCAGCCCGCCGATCAATAGCGCACGCTGCCCCCAGTGAATACGCCGCCGTTCGCGAGGGTCCAGGCCAACCAGGCCCGCCTCTGGAAAAATCACCTTGCTGAACACGTCGAAAATAAAACGCGCACGTTTCCTGAAGTGTGGGGCCGTGTAGGCCTGCTCCCCGGGCTGCGCCAGAACCTGAGCATCGCCCGGCTGGCGCTCGCAATGCTGCGTCGAGGTAAGGTAGAAACCCCGCAGCAGATGGCTACTCTGGTAACGGTGATGGTTGAAGACGGTATCGATCACCTGGCACAGGCTCTCCCCCAACACGCCCATCTGGTGCGGAAAATCGAGAATCAGGCTACGTCGGGAGGTGTCACGCTGCTGGTGCAGGCGATTGATGAGCTGACCGTCGAAGTGGCGCAGCAGTCCTTCAAACTCCTGGCGTACCACACCGGGCTCGCTGGCCGGTTTTTCCCGGCTGAAGCTGACGCCGAGCACCTGACGGTTCTGCTCAAGGCTCAAGGCATCGAAAAACGCATCGAAACCGGGCACATGGTCGGCCTGGCTCAGGATCAGGTACACCGGCACCTGGACATGCAATACCCGATACAACTCTTGCAGGCGGGTACGCAGGTGATTGGCCAGTGTCAGACGCTGCGCATCCTGGCCTTCAAGCAGCAACGGCACGGGGATACTGACCAGCACACCGTTGAGCGGCAACGCCCGGCGACGCTTGCGCAACAAGCCCAACAACGTTGTCCAGGCATGCGCATCAAGGGCCGGGTCGGGCTGGGTCAGATAACGTCCGGCGGTGTCGAGCAAAACCCCGTGCTCGGCAAAATACCAATCGCAGTGCTCGGTGGCCATGTACGTGCCGGTTTGCGCCGGATCAGCACGATTGAGTGGAAACTCCAGGCCCGAGGATTCCAGCAGGCTGGTCTTGCCACTGCCTGACGGGCCGATCAGCAAATACCAGGGCAGTTCGTCACGTACCCGCTGCGGGTGATCGCGATACAGCCCGGAGGTGGCGACGGTGCGTAGCGCCTCGTTGAAGCGCGTTTGCAGGCTTTTGGCTTCGTCGTCCAGACGCTCGTCGTGCAGCACCTGCGAATGGTTGTCCGGGTTTTCGTTGCGATCCTGCTGCCGACGGTTAGCGCGCCAGCCGGCAAAGACCATGCTCAGCCCCCACAGCAGAAACAGCGCGCTGAGTGTGATCAGCCGCGCAGCGACCTCAGCCCATGGGCGCAGGTCGTTGATGGCCAGCATCGGCCCCACCCACCACACCAGTGCCGCAACGGCCAATACCAGCGCCAGGCTCCAGGCCCAGGTCTGGCCCAGTAGCGTCAGTGTCTTGATTAGCAATACTTTCATTGAGGAGGTCTCACGAGCGGGTAGGAATCAGGCTCGTTTCGAGCTGCTGCCAGGGTTGCAGAACGGTCTGGCGCTGTTCGCCGAGCACCCAGGCAAAGCCCGAATACATCATCGTCAGGCCCACCAGGGTAAACAGCAGCACCAGCCACCACGGCACAATGTTCGGCGCTGCACGACGCGGGTCGTCCAGGCCCTGCCAGCGCGGCGACAGTTCACTGCTGGGGTCACCGCGCAATTGCCGAATCTGCCGGTACAACGCATCGCGAATCGATTCAAGCTCCGCCGCGCCACGGTTGCCACGCCGGTGCTTGCCTTCAAAACCCAGTGCCAGGCACAGGTAGATCAGCTCCAGAAGCGGTAAATGTCGTACCGGATTTTTCGACAGTTGCTCAAGCAGGCTGAAGACCTTCTCGCCACCGAAGGTTTCGTTGTGAAAGCGGCTCAGCAGGCTGTTCTGCGCCCAGTCGCTCTGCTCGCCCCAGGAAGTAGTCACCACGCTTTCATCGAGTACCGTACACAGCACATAACGCGCGATCCCCACCTGATCGCTGTCGATTCCACCGGTCAGTGCCTGGCGCTCGAACTGCATGATCTGCTCGCACAACTGGGTGTTGAGCGTGCCGATGGTCTGCCCGTTTGACTGGTACTTGATATGCCTGAGGCTCGACAACAAGGGCGATGCGGCGGCTACTAGGACATTCAGGCTCAGGCTGAAATGTTGCGTGCCCGGCATGCGGGCGGCAAACACCATACGCTCCTCGAGCCGGCCAAAACGCGGCGCATCACTGGCATCGGTCAGCGGGGCCTGCGCGGGGCCTACACCTGCATGGTCGAGCAGGACGGTCATGTCGTCCTGCGGATGAAGGTCTTGTTTGCTCATATCATTCAGTTCCTGATCGCCCAGAAAGTCAGTTCCAGCCCTGCGAAATCGCCGGCCAGATGAAAGGCAAAACCGCCGGAACGCTCCAGCACCGCCAGGTCTTCAGCCGCCGGTTCCAGAATGAAATAGGTCTTGTTGGCGTGAAACGGGATCTGCCGGGGCGCTACCGGCAAGGGCTTGAGACGGATACCCGGCAGGTGCAGATTGACCAGGTCGCGGATGTGCTCCACGGCACCTGCCTTCAGGTGCGCAGGCAAACGCTGACGCAGTTCTTCGGCGTCGCACTGGGCACTGACGGCCAGCACAAAACTGCAGGTGGTCAGCAGCGTATGGTCATGCAGCGTCGCCACGCGCACCCCGTACTGGCGCAGTTCGAGCGGCAGTTCGATAGCGTGCTGCTCCAGCACCATCGACAGTACCTGGCGGATCGCATCCATTAATGGCCGCAGGCTCGCGCCCTGATCGCTGTGCTGGTAAGTGCAGGTCAAGCCGGGCCTTTTGCTGTCGCTGGCGAAGGTCGCCAGTTCGCCCTGCAAGCCCAGCAGCAGGCGATACAAGGCTTCGGGATGGACCTGCTCCTGGCCCAGGCAATGGCGCAACAGCAGTTCGTTGCGATTGATCAGTTGCAGCATCATGAAGTCGCCGATCTGCGCGCTGCCAACCGTCCCGCTGGAGCGAATCCGCCCGGCAATGGTGTCGGCACGGTGGGCCAGCAGGCTGATGACTTCCTTGAGGCACGAGAGCATCCAGGCGCATGACTTGACGTGCACAAAGCTGGGCACGAATTCTGTCGCCAGCGTGATGACTCCACCGGCGCTGGCCTCTTGCACCTGGCAGAGCTTGAGCCTGACCCAGGCCTGATCGCCCGACTGCTCACCGAGCATCAGCCGCAGGTCGGGCCGGGCACAATTGACCTGGCTGCTGGCATCTTCACCGGCATTGGAGTCAGCCACCTCAGTCTGGTACATCGTATAGCGCGCCAGTACTTCGGCCTGATCAAGGCGTCGGGCCTCGATATGGTTGCCGGTTACCAGCGGCAAGGCCAGGTACACGGCGGTATTGGTGGTATTGGGCGGCACATCCAGGCTCAAGGGCTCCGGGGCGCCGGCCAGATCGAACAGGCTGCCGTCGGGCAGCACCCCCCGGGCCTGGCTGATCACCAGCTTGCCCATGTTGAGAAACTGCTCGTCGATCTCCAGGCTGACGAAGCCCCATTGATGACCGCCCAGCATCAGCGTGCGGGTCTTGAGCTGGTGGTCGTAGTAGCGATCGTTGTGCTGCAAATGCTGTGGGCGCAGCAGCATGCCTTCTTGCCAGATAACCTTGTGTGCGTTCATCGCGTGCCCTCCTCGCCGCCCAGCGGTGTGCGGGTTACGCTGATACCGTCCTGATCCAGCGTCAGGTCGAAATACGTGCGCTCACCGCTGTCGATTGTCAGCACGTGCCGCCAGCGCGTTTCGCCAAGGTCGCGATAGGCTGCCAGCACGCCGACATAACGCCCCTGCTCGATGCGCAGCTTGAGCGTTCGGGTTTCACCGGGACGCAATTCCAGCTCTTCGCTGACAATCAGATCAGGCGTCAAGGTGTCGCGCGCACGTTCGTAGAGGCTGAAGAAGTCGGCGGTTTCGAATGCGACCGGATGACGCAGCTCTAACAGGCGCACCACGATTGGCGAAGGACGACCGTGCAGGTCCGGGTTGAGCCGGTCACTGGCGGTCAGGGTCAGGTCCAGCTTGGTCAGGCTGGAATACGGCGATAGCGCAGAACAGCCGGCCAGCAGCATCAAGGCTGCGCAGGCGACTATCAGCTGCGGCGGCAGGATCATGGAACGGAGCATGGCGGTTATCCCTTAGGTTCGGTATGAAGGGGTTCGGTATGAAGGGACTCGGTATGAAAAGCGTCGGTTTGCACGGCCGTAATCAGGCGAACCTGTTCGGCGTAGGCGCGGGAGAAATCCCGGGCCAGCAAGCGCTCGGTCCAGTCATCGTCGCGGCTGAGTCCCTGGTGATGGCGCACATAAGCGCGCCAGCGTCGGCCATCGGTGGTCAGCCAGGGTCGGCTGTCGCGCTCCATCTGCTGGATCATTCGCTGCGGCGCGACCTGCTCCAGAGCACTGCGCAAGACCGTGCGACTGGCATTGAGCAACGCCACCTGATGCGCTTGCAGGGTCTGCATCGCCAGGCTTACGGCCAACTGCGCGGCACCGGGCTGGCCAGGTGAACCTTCACGGCGCAGCAAGGCCAGCAACCCTGTGCTGTGCAGATCGTGCTTGAGGGGGTTCTGGCCGGCGACAAAGGCGTCACTCAGCCCCAGGCGCAGCTCGTTCTTCAGTTCATTGCGAATCCGTAAGCTGTGTTGCAGACCGGTCAGGCTCTGGCGCAACAGCGCTGCCACGGTCAGTGCCAGTTGTTCGCGCTCAGCAAGAGCCAGGTCATCGAGTGACACACCCAGCGCTGCTGCAAAGCCCTTCCAGAACGTTTCATCGGGGCCGGCGGCAACAGCAGTGTCCGGCGTATTGGTCACCGCGGGTGCTTCAGTGATCAAGCGCGGTACGGTCAGGTTCTCCGTATCGACACCGGTCCCGTCCAGCGCGGACGGCAGCGCGGGTAATCGCGATGTTTCGACGGCCAACAGACGTCCCAACAGATCAGGCTGTTCCTCAGGGCATCTAGCAAGCGGGTTGAATTCAAGAAAGGCATTGTCAGGAATGACACTGCCAGCCTGCGTTGGCTGCCCTACAGGTACATCCTGAATTTGCAGGTCACTTTCCAGCCGGGCATGGATGCGCAGATGACCGAACAGGTAGCAACTGCCCTGCTCGATGGGTTGCGCCACGCCCTTGGGCAGGCGCTGCCCGGTCAGCCCGTCGTGCGTGCCATTACGGCTGGTGTCGGTCAGCAGAAACCTGCCGTCCTCATAACTGATCAGCGCGTGCTGTTTGGACACATACCGTTGCGGGTCGGCCAGTATCCAGTCACAAGCGGGATGCCGACCGATGACACCGCCATGCTCGGCAAAGCGCTTGCCCGGTGTTTTTACCCACTCGCGTTGCCTGGGGTCACGAATTTCCAGAACCAGTTGCATGCTGCTCCTTGGGCTCACTGGCCGCGCTTGAGTGCCTGGGAATCACCCAAAGGGCGGTACTCGTTGTCATCGAAGGTGTAATTGCCGCTGCAACCGGCCAGGCCGACGAAAACGGCCAGGACCAGCAGTGCTGCGTGCCAATGGCGTGCACACATAAGGGGAGTTCCTTTAGAGAGAAATGAGGTATGGCGATGTACGGCGCGACTGTTTTGCGCGTGCGCGCCGCTAGCCATAGCCTTGCCCTGCCTGAATGTTCAGGCGTTGCAGGCGGTACAGCAGCGTGCGCCGGGCAACCCCCAGTTCGCGGGCGGTCAGGGTGCGGTTGCCGCCGTTGTTGTTCAGGCTTTCGATCAGCAGCGCACGTTCGACCTGCGCCATGCGTTCGCGCAGGATGGTCGAACCTGGCATCGGCAACGTGCCGGGGTGACAGCTGAAATGCTCGACCCGCAGTGGCGGGTCTTCGCACAACAGCACCGCACGCTCGACCAGCGCCTTGAGCTCACGAACGTTGCCAGGCAGCCCCAGACCGCTCAGGTAGGTAAGCGCGCCCGACGACCATTGGGCGGGCGGGCGCTGCAGGGCAGCACTGGCCTGGGTAGCAAAATGGCGGGCAAGCAGCGCAATGTCGCCTTCGCGATGGCGCAGGGCTGGCAAGTGCATGGGGAATTGCGCCAGCCGGTAATACAGGTCTTCGCGAAAGCGTCCGGTGCTGACCCGCTTACGCAAGTCGCGGTGGGTGGCGGCGATGATTCGCACGTCGATCCGGTGCGTGCTGTTGGCGCCCAGCGGACGGATTTCGCCTTCCTGCAACACCCGCAGCAGCTTGGCCTGCAGTACCAGCGGCATGTCACCGATCTCGTCGAGCAACAAGGTGCCACCGTTGGCCGCATCGAACAGACCGGCGCGGTCTTTCACCGCCCCGGTAAAAGCCCCCTTGCGATAACCGAACAGCTCGCTCTCCAGCAAGCTTTCCGGGAAGGCTGCGCAGTTCTGCACCACGAACGGCCGGCCATGCCGCGGCCCATGGTCATGAATGGCGCGTGCCACGACTTCTTTGCCGGTGCCGGTTTCACCTTCAAGCAGCACCGTGCAGGCACTGTTCAACACCTTCCCGATCAACTGGCGGGTCTGCTCGATGGCAGCGCTGGTGCCAATCAGTCCATAGCCTTGCGCCTGCGGCAAGGCAGCGCAAGCGGCCGGCGTCTCACTGGAAAGTCGACTGTGCTGGAGCATGTCCAGGCGGGCAAGCATCAACGCGCCCAATTGCTCCAGCGGCCCGGCCAGCCCCTGAAGCTCGCGGCGCTGGCCGGTGGCACACAGCAACAAGCCCGCCACGTGCGGAACTGCATTGCGCAGTGGCACGCACAACAACGATTGCCAGGGCGGCGCCGAGCCAGGCAAAAAGCCGGTGTCGTGCAGCCCCGGATCGATGTCCGTCAGGCTCAATCGACGGTTCTGCTGCAAGACAAACTGCAACAACGGATAGCCATGATCATTCAGCGTCTGACCTGGCTTTTCGCCGGGTGTGTAGCGCCCGCTCAGCGTTTCACCGGCCCGGTACAGGCCGCGACCAGGTGCCTCGAACAAGTAGACTTGTGCCAGCTCACACTCACTGACCGCCAGCGCCGCGCGCAGCAAGTCGTCGCACAGGGTCTGTTCACAGTCACCACGCGCCAGTTGCACGCAATGGGTCAACAAGGCATCGGCCTGTTCGGCAAAACCGTGCATGTCAGGCAAACCCGCAGACGACACGGGCCTGATCGTCGAGGCTGACGTGAACCGTACTCAGTGGTGTGCCACCGGCCATGGCATCGAGTAGCCGGTCGACCAGCTGCGGCATCAACAGGGTGTCGAGCAAGTGATCGATAAACCGCGCACCGCTCGGGCTCTGCTGGCAACTGTCGGCCAGGTGCTCGACCAGTTGCGGCGTATAGCTGAGCGTCAGTTGGCGCAGGTGCAGCCGCTCGCTCAGGCGCTCAAGCTTGAGGACAACCAGCTCTGCCAGCACCGGCCCGCTGACCGGGTAGTACGGCACCACGTGCATGCGTGCCAGCAGCGCCGGGCGGAAATGCCGACTCAACACTGGCCGGATATGGGCTTCAAGCACCTGTGGATCGGGTCGCGCGTCTTGGGCACACAAGGCCTCGATCTGCTCGCTGGCCAGGTTGGAGGTCAGCAGGATCAAGGTATTGCGAAAGTCGATCTCGCGCCCTTCACCATCGTTGGCAATGCCCTTGTCGAAGACCTGATAAAACAGGTTCAGGACATCCGGGTCGGCTTTTTCGACCTCATCGAGCAGCACCACCGAGTAAGGTTTTTGCCTGACCGCTTCGGTGAGCATGCCGCCTTCGCCATAACCTACATAACCCGGCGGCGAGCCGATAAGCCGCGACAGGCTGTGTTTTTCCTGAAATTCGGACATGTTGATGGTGGTCAGAAAACGCTCGCCGCCGTACAGCAGGTCGGCCAGTACCCGCGCGGTTTCGGTCTTGCCCACACCACTGGGGCCCACCAGCAGAAACACGCCCACGGGCGCATCTGCGCGATTAAGCCCGGCAGCGGCAGCGCGCATCGCCCGGTCCAGAGCCTGTACCGCTTGCTGCTGGCCGCGAATGCGCGCCTGCAGATCAGTGGCGAAGCTGGCAATGCGGGTGTTGTGCTCACGGGCCAGTTGCGCCAGCGGCACGCCGGTCCAGGCCGCCACCACCTCGGCGACCAGCCGTGGGCAGACCTCAAAACTGACCAGCCGCTGCACCTGTTGGGCGTGCTCCAGGGCACTGCGGATTTCACTCGACTCGGCTTCCAGACTGGCCACCGACGCAGTGCCTTGCTCAGCGTCCGGCAAGGGATTGCGCGCCTGAGCCAGCTGGCTGCGCAACGCCAGCAGGCGCTCGGCCAGGCCGCGCTGGATGTGCCATTCGGTTTGCAGTGTGTCGAGCTCACGCTCGACATCGATCAGGCGCGCCTGCAACGTCGCCATGGCACAGGTATCGACACTCAGGCCCGATTGTTCATCGCGGTTCAGGGCCTGCAACTGGCGATGCCCTTCGGCGCGCTCGCCGCGCAATAGCTCCAGGCTGTGCGGCGCGCTGGCCAGGCTGATGCGCACCCTGGCGCAGGCGGTGTCGAGCACATCGACAGCCTTGTCCGGCAACTGGCGACCGGACAGGTAACGAGCCGATAGCTCGGCAGCCGCCACCAGCGCATCGTCGCGTACATAAATGCCATGGCTCTGCTCATAGACCTGCGACAGGCCACGCAGGATGGTCACGGCCTGCGGCACGCTGGGCTCATGCACCTGCACCGGCTGGAAACGCCGCGCCAGGGCTGCGTCTTTCTCGAAGTATTTCTTGTACTCGGCCCAAGTGGTCGCGGCGATCGTGCGCAGTTCGCCACGCGCCAGCGCCGGCTTGAGCAGGTTGGCGGCATCGGAGCCACCCGCATTGCCGCCGGCACCGATCAAGGTGTGGGCTTCATCGATAAACAGAATTACCGGCAGCGGCGCAGCCTTGACCTCATCGATGACCCCAGTGAGACGCCGTTCGAATTCGCCCTTGACGCTGGCACCGGCCTGTAACAGGCCAAGGTCCAGGCTCAATACGCGCACATCCTTGAGCACCGGCGGCACCTCGCCGGCGGCAATGCGCAGCGCCAGGCCTTCGACCAGCGCGGTCTTGCCCACCCCGGCCTCACCGACCACGATGGGATTGTTCTTGCGGCGCCGGGCAAGGATGTCGATCATCTGGCCGATTTCAGTATCACGACACAACACCGGGTCAATCCGGCCTTCGCGCGCCTGCTCGGTAAGGTCGTGGGTGAAGCGCTGCAACATGGAGTCATCGCCCCGAACAGGCTGTGGCGCGGCGGGGTCACTATGCCGGGACAGGGCAAAATCCTTGAGCCGCTCGATGTTCATTCGTGCCAGCAATGGCTGGTAACGGCTGCCGGCATGCCCCAGCGGATTGCGCAACAAAGCCAGCAGCAAGGCGGCCTCTCCCACCCAGGACTGACCCAGATCGAGGTTGGCCGCCAGCAGTGCTTCTTGCAGCCATTGCACCAGTTCCTGGGCAAACACCGGGTTGCGCGAAGTGCTCTGCCCGCCCAGCGGTTGCAGGGCATCACGCAACTGGCCGGGGTCAACCTCGGCATCGCGCAACCCGCGCTCAAGCAAGCCCTCGGGACGCTCCAGCAGGCACAGGAGCAAATCCTCTACCAGCACCTGGCTGGCGCCACGAATCACACAGCGCTCGGCACACGACTCAAGGTCGCGGCGGGTATCGGCGTCCAGCGCCTGAATGAGTTTTTGCAGGTCCAGATTGATCATGCTTATAAGTCCTTTAAAGAATCTTGCTGCCCAGCGTCACCAGGCCGTCGGCCCGCTCGCGGCCCAGCCAGCTGGTCCAGCCCAGACGGCACTCGTTGGCGGCGCCGATGCGCAGGTCGCGAATGTCTTCGTGGCGCAGTTCCAGGCGCAGGTCGTAATCGAGCGGGTCTCGCAGGGTGAAGCGCACCAGCGCGCATAACGGCTGGTAACCGGTCCCGATGGGCAAAAAGTCGTGGAAGCGCTGCCAGTCCAGCTGGCAGACATGAATACGGAACTTGCCGCCGCAATCGTGAACCCGGACGCCTAGCACCAGGTCCTCGCCCAATTGGCTGTTGCCCAGCCCCAGACGGTTGTGTTGCTCGTCGATAATGCTCACGCGCCGTGCCACGCATTGCTCGATGTACAGCCGGGCATGCTTGAAGTAGTAACGCAGTACCGCCTCGATCAGCGCCGCCGAATGGGCGCGCAGGCTGAGCAGGCCCAGGTAGGGCAGCAGGCGCTTCCAGTTGAGCGACTGCGACTGGCGAATGGTCTCGCCTCCCAGACCGATCAAGGCGAACAGCTGCTCGGAAAAACGGTCCAGCGCGCCCTTTTTGAAACTGGCCTGGTAGCGATAGCGGGACCAGATCGGCAATAGCAGGCGCTGCAAGCGATGGTGAAACAGATCGAGAAAGATCCGTGTCGGGTTGCCCTCTTCACTGTCACCCAAGGCCTGCTCGACGTAGAACGTCGGCAACGGCGAGCTGGCACCGGCCAGACCGATCAGGTTCAGGCGCAAACGGGCGCGCAGCCGGCCGTGCTCTTCGAAAAACTCCACACGGTCGACATCGCTGCCAGGAAAACCCAGGCTCGGGTTCGCCTGAAATTCCAGCAGGTCATAGAGTGCTTCGTCATCCAGTTCGGGATGCCGCTCGCGCAGCCGCTCGATGACCATTCGTATGGCCTGGAACAGCGAGTACTCGCGGATTGTGCTGGCAAGCCTGCTCAAAGCAGGGGTTGCTGGCCCATACGTGGCGTCCATCGGTAGACGTCTCCCTGTGTGGTCTGGACCCGCAACTCGTGGTAGGAATTGAGGCTGGCGTAAAGCGCAAAAAACTCATTGAGGACCGAGGCAAACACGAACAGGTCGCCGTCACCGATGAAGTTGCGCGCATCGATGCCCAGCACCGTGCACACCCCGCGCAGCGGTAATCCGCGGTGCAGCCGGTCAACCTGTTCATGGCGTACCGACTGCAGCCCGGCGAGCAGGCGTTTGCTGACTTTTTCGGCATGCGGATCGTGATAGCGCGGCAAATCGTAGGTTTCGAGGATGACCTTGAGCGCCTCGACATTGGCCAGCGACAGGTAGTTGAGCGACATGTTGCTGATCAACTTCCAGAGAAAACCACGGTTCAAGGGCGGGGCATGGCTGGCGGTGGCCGGCACGATATTGCGAAACGTGGCGAACTCCGGCGTGCCCTCGCAGGACTGGTCGATATCACCGACCTGCAAGCGACGTGGCAGGTTCTGGTTGGTGCAGGTCAGCTCCAGCGACAGGGTTTCGCCTGCATTTTCGTCAGCCGTCTCGCCCGGCTGGCTGTCGATACCGCCGAAGCTCATCCAGGTGTCCAGCCCCTCATGCAGCAGTGAGGGTCGCTGGCGCAGGCTGTAATGCGGCTGGCTATGGGCGATGTCGAAGCTGGGATCGTGCTCGAAGGACTCGAACGGCACATAGTTGCGATGGCCCAGGCCACCGGAATTCCAGCCACTCACCGAGTCCACCGAGAACACTGCGCAGCCTTCCGGTCCCTGATTGCCGGACAGCAGCAGGTATTCGTCCTGGCGACCATCGACACGGATCGGTATCGCGTCCTGCCTGAACAGATTGACGATGGGTGTGCAATACAACTTGACGTTGTCCACCGTCGGGCGCAGGCGCTGGATCGCCTTGCTGCGAATATCAAAGCGCAACTCAAAGCCATGCATGCTGCCCAGCACCGCTTCGGGCAAGCTGTTGACCACCTGCAGACCTTCGATGTCGAGGAACAGGAACTTGTCCTGAAAGGCGAAGTACTCCTGCACGAAGCGATAGCCGCGAAAGGTATTGAGCGGGTACGGAATCAATGCCTGGTCTTCGGCAAAGCCCACCGGCTGCACATGCTTTGCGGCCAGCTTCAGCGACAACGCAGCGCCAGCGGCATCGCACAGCGGCGTGCCGTCTTCGCCCAAGGGCACCAGGACGATATCGACCAGATGCCGCAACAGGCTCAGGTACAGCATCTGGCTGATGTAGCGTTCGCCGGCCAGGTGCAGACGCAGCCGTTGCAGATCCAGCTGGCCGACATGACCGGCGCAGTTCATCTGCAGGTGCAGGCTGAGCAAAGCGCCCTCGCCCTTGACCGAGAAATTCAGTGCGCGCAGTTCCAGCGCCAGCAGATCGGTGGCGTAGCAGGTACGAAAGCGGCAACGCACCTCATCCACCGGACGGCTTTCCATGGGCGTGTCGCGCGCCACATACTGAGCGGGACCGGCCTGTTGCAAAGGCTCGAACTGCACGATGCTGAAAGAGGGCAATGGCCGCATATAGTTGGGCCACAGCAAATGCATGAGCGAATGGGTCAGCTCGGGCAACTCGTCGTCGAGCTTCTGACGCAAGCGCCCGGTCAGGAAGGCGAAGCCTTCAAGCAGACGCTCGACATCAGGATCGTGACCGGCCTGGCCCAGGTAAGGCGCCATGGCCGGATTACGATCGGCAAAGCGCTGCCCCAACTGGCGCAGCGCACTCAGCTCGCTTTGATAGTAATGATTGAAAGACACAGCGTTTACCTATGGATGAAAGCGCGAGGACTTCATGACTCGATCAGGACCCGCCCGCCGCCATCGAGGCAGGCGCGAAAACTCACCTGACAGCGCACGCCCGGCACCTGCAACAAGCCCTCGATACTGAAGGCCAGCCGCAGCGGGTCGTGATCACGCGGCAGCGCCACGACCCGTACCCGCGACAGGCGCGGCTCGAAGGCGATGATGAAACGCTCGATGGCCTCACGCGCCTGGCTCAAGGCATCCTGCAGGCTCAGGCGCAGGTCATTGAGGTCCGGCAATCCATAGTCGGCCTGGATCTGCACACTGCCGGCACGAGTGCCCAGCATCTGTGACAGATGGCTGGCCACCGAGCGCAAGGCGCACGCCTCACGACTCAGGCCGACGCGGCGGTCGGGCTCGCCGGCCAGGCGTTCAAAAAGACTGCCGTAACCTGTCATGCGCGTGCAGCCCTCACTCTTTATCCAGCTTGCCGACCAGCGACAGGGTGAAATCGGCGCCCATGTACTTGAAATGCGGGCGCACATTGAGGCTTACCCGATACCAGCCAGGCTCGCCTTCTACGTCGCTGACCAGAATCTGCGCGGCACGCAGCGGGCGGCGGCCACGCACTTCAGCGCTGGGGTTTTCCTGGTCGGCGATGTACTGGCGAATCCACTTGTTGAGTTCCAGCTCAAGGTCGGTGCGCTCTTTCCACGAGCCCAGTTGCTCGCGCTGCAAGACCTTCAGGTAATGCGCCAGGCGGTTGACGATCATCATGTAGGGCAACTGGGTGCTGAGCTTGTAATTGAGCTCGGCTGTCTTGCCCTCGCTGCTGTTACCGAAGAACTTGGGCTTTTGCACCGAACTGGCCGAGAAGAACGCGGCGTTGTCGCTGCCCTTGCGCATGGTCAGGGAAATGAAGCCCTCTTCGGCCAGCTCGTATTCGCGCCGGTCCGAGACCAGGACTTCGGTGGGGATCTTGGTCTCGATCTCGCCCATGCTCTGGAAATGGTGCAGTGGCAGGTCTTCAAGCGCCCCGCCGCTTTGCGGGCCGATGATGTTCGGGCACCAGCGGAATTTGGCAAAGCTCTCGGTCAGGCGGGTGGCAAAGGCATACGCAGTGTTGCCCCACAGGTAGTGCTCGTGGCTGCTGACCACGTTCTCTTTGTAGACAAAGGATTTGACCGGATTTTCTTCGGGGTCGTAAGGGGTGCGCAGCAAAAAGCGCGGCAAGGTCAGGGCCAGGTAACGCGCGTCTTCGGACTGGCGCAGGCTCTGCCATTTGGCAAATTGCGGGCCGTCGAAGTGATCTTTCAGGTCCTTGAGATCGGGCAGCCCGGTGAAGCTTTCCAGGCCAAAGAAGCCGGGCGCTGCGGCGGCGATGAAGGGTGCGTGAGACATGCACGAGACACTGGCCACGTACTGCATCAGCTTGACGTCCGGGGCGCTGGGCGACAGGTAATAGTTGGCGATGATCGCCGCGACCGGCTGGCCACCGAACTGGCCGTATTCAGCGGTATAAATGTGTTTGTACAGGCCCGACTGCATGACTTCGGGCGAGTCCTCGAAGTCGTCGAGAAGGTCATCGCGCGAGACATTGAGGATCTCGATCTTGATGTTTTCACGAAAATCGGTGCGTTCGACCAACAGCTTCAGGCCGCGCCACGCCGACTCCAGTGCCTGGAAGTCCGGGTGGTGCAGAACCTCGTCCATCTGCTGGCTGAGCCTGGCATCAATCTCGGCAATCATGCGGTCGACCAGGGCTTTCTTGACCGGTTCTGCGCTGTTGTGCGGTTTTAGCAGCTCTTCGATAAACGCCGACACGCCGCGCCGGGCAATGCCATAGGCTTCGTCCTCGGGGTTAAGGCGGGTCTGGGCAATGATGCTGTCCAGGATGCTGACCTGGCTGTGGTCAGGGCGATTCTGGCTTGCGACTTGGGTACTCATGAAATGGCTTTCCTCTGCAAATGGCTCAGGCGTCGGTGGACGCGGCGGCGGTCAGGCCCAGCTCACTCAGGATCTGGGCACGGGACTGGTCGTCGGCCAGCGCCCCTTCAATGGCTTTGCGAAAGGCCGGTGCATTGCCAAGCGGTCCCTTGAGGGCCACCAGCGCGTCTCGCAGCTCCATCAGCTTCTTGAGCTCGGGCACTTGCTCGACCAGGCTGGCCGGGTTGAAGTCCTTCATGGAGTTGAAACGCAGACCGATCGCCAGCTCATCACTCGGGCTGCCGTCCTGCAGCCGGTTCGGCACGCTCAGGGTCATGCTCAGTTCCTGCTTGGCCAGCACCTCATCGAAGGTGTTCTTGTCGATGCTGATGGGCTTGCGGTCTTCGACCTTGCGCTCGTCTGCCCGACAGGTGTAATCCCCGATTGCCAGCAGTTTGAGCGGCAACTCTATTTCTTCCTGCGCACCGCCCGTGGCGGGCTTGAAGGTGACATTGATGCGTTCCTTGGGAGCTACCGAGCCGTCTTTGGCCATGGTGTTTTTTCCTGTACTGATGGCCCGAGGGCCTATTCGAGTACCACCTCAAGATCGAGATGGCACAACCTGCGATAAATCTCTTCCTTGCGCTCTCGCACCGCATGGTTTTGCGGCAGCAACTCGCAACAGGCGTACATCAGGCGCAGCACTTGCAACACCAGCTCCGGCTCCCAGGCTTGCAGGCCCGCTTGCTGGAGCACCTGATCGAGGCTTTCGAGCTGGATCCTGGCAAGTTCGTATTGCCTGGCCTCAAAACACAGCCGGGCCAGGCTCAATTGCCAGAAAACCCGGTTACGTCCGCCTTGTGCGCTATCCAGTCCCTGCCTGAACTGCTGTACCGCAGCCTTCAGGCCGTCCTTGGCCAGCACCGGCATGACCGCTTGCAGTGCCTGTTCCCAGGGAGGTAGCGCACCGGCTTCAACCGTGGCAACCGACGCACTGGCCGGTGCCTGCAAATGGGTCAATACGTGGCTGTTGATCCAGGCACGGGTCGCCGGATCGGCGAAGGGCGTGCCGTCGTGAAAGCGCAGTCCGGTCAGGGCCGGCAGGCGCTGCAATAACAACGCGAAATGAAACTCGACCTCGCGCATGGCTTGCTCGGCGCGAAGGTGTTGCAGGCAGTCCCAGACCATGCGCTGGCCGTCGAACCAGAACGGCGCGCAGGCCAGGCTGGCATCCAGATCGACCAGCAGGTCGGCGTAATGACCCGCCGCAAAGCGTTCTTGATAAGTTTTCAGCTTGTCGGCCGGCGGTCCGCGCAAGGCCGTGATCTGCTCGGCATTGCGCTCGGGCAAGACTTCAATCGGCAACCACAGCAGTGCACGGTTCAGACGCAGGGCGCGCAGGTCGGTAGCCTGTTGCTTGAGCCACCAGACGCACAGCGGCCGGGCGTTGTCCTGCAACAGGCGCAACATTGCCCGGGCGTCCTTGTCGTTTTCGATCGCGCAGACCGGCGCCAGCAACTGACTGGCCACCTGACGCACCTGATTAGCCACCGCTTGCATCACGCCGGGTTGCGGCTGGTCGTCATGGGCACGCCGAATCATGTTGCCCAGCCGCCGGCACAGCGGCAGCAACAAGGGCGCGTCATCGCCCAGGTGTTCACTGAACACCTTGTCCAGGGCTTCAAGCTGTTGCAGCAGACGACGGAACAGAGCGAGCTGCTCCTTGATGGCGATGCTTTCGTTAAGCACCAGGTCCATGCGCGACAACAACCAGGTAATCGCCGCCACTCGCGTGCGGGTCTTGAGCGGATGCAGTGCGGCCCAATGACGGCTGCACAAATGCAGGATCACGCCCAGCCCGGCCACCAGGCCTGCGAAGGACTCACGCTGATACAACGCCCAGCTCATCCAGGCGGCTACGCGCAAATCCTTGGACTGGCTGCGCAACAGTGCTTCGCTGCCTTGCAGTACCTTGAGCCAGTCGACAGGACTGCTTACATGCAGGGAATGGCCCTTGCCCAGTTCCTGTTCGAGCGCTTCGTATTCACTGGAAAAGCGCACGTCATCGCCCACGAACTGCTCATGAGCGCTAGGGCAAAGGGCAACTTCAAGGTAATGATCGGAGAGCTTCTTGAAATAATACATCGATAACCCAACAGCAACTAGCGGAGGACAAAAGCAGCGCTGCGCAGGATATATCGATCATTAAAAATCAAAACAAAGCATACGTAACTCATTATTTCACAAAACAAAAAGCCTAGCAAAAACAATAACTTAAGATAAATAAAAACCAAATAATTCACACTAACACGCCATTATAAACCAACTTAATCCAGCGAGAACATATATTTCATTTAGGTTCAACACCCCGCAGCCGTCAAAACTTGTAGGAATTTTCAACAGTGCTACTGCCGATGGATCTTTACTTCAGGGTATTTGCCTACACGTCGTTATCAGCACGTGTTAAAACTCAACAACAGTGATCTAGCCATTGCTGCTGGACGATCATTTCATGTGATAAAACGTTAATTATTGTACAGCCGACAAAGGACCTTAGCTTTTGCAAGAAAAGTATTGCCGTATGCCGTGTAGGCGACAGGCCAGGATGACCATGGCTGCAAAGCTTCTCGCTAGCTTGTCGTAACGAGTGCCGATTCTTCAGCTCTCTTTAGCCAGCCAGACATCCGCTCAATGATGTTCCGCTGCCGATACTTTGAACGATCAAAGCTACGCTTTCGCGGGGTGCTTTTACTGGTGAGATCGTCATGCTGAGCTGGTTGAAGGGGTCACTGGACAGAATCAGCGACAGATTGGGGATGCAGGTGCGGCTGATGATCTGCTCGAAGCGCGTTTCATTGTGCGCAATCAGCTCATAGGTGCCGCCCGTGGCTTCATGGTCGAGACGGTAAAACGATGACAGCGACGGCTGGGTGTCGAGGTCGATCAGCAGGGTTCGAATGTTTGAGTCGGCGCAGAACACGCCCAGATTGGCGGTGACCGTGGTTTTACCCGGCCCGCCTTGGTTGAAACGATGGATACGGTTTTCATGATGCACGCCTCTAAATCGATTGATTAGAGACGGCGCTGAATCGTCAAGGCAGGAGGCAGGATTTGTAAGCAGACATAAAAAAGGTCTTGGTCGATTCTCGTTCCGAGGACCAAATGACTTACAAACTGTCATTTGGTCTCATTTTCGGCGAGAGCGACGCAAGACCTTGATTTACATCTGAAAAATTTGGCTCCACGACCTGGACTCGAACCAGGGACCCAGTGATTAACAGTCACTTGCTCTACCAACTGAGCTATCGCGGAATGAGGGCTATCTTACTGATTTAAATAAGGTAGTCAAGCACCCCAACAAAAAAAACCTGAAAAAAATCATGCGATTCAACAACATCGGGGGTTCATCGCTCTCCCCGGCAGGCGTAGTGTGTTGAAACAGTCTTTCCAGCCAATCACAGTGAGGTGAGCTCATGCCGCAGGGCAACCGTCTTGAATCCCTATTCCCGAATGCCGAGCAGATTCCTGAAATCTGGCGTCCAGGCCCTGCCATCGAGCAGCGCGAGTATCTGGTCGATGGCACTCTGCAGTCCTGGCCAGGCGCGTTGGCGCCGGTGCGCAGCCCGATCAGCCTGCGCAGCGGCGAGACGCTGGAGCCGGTGATTCTCGGCAGTACGCCGCTGATGGACGCCGATACCGCAATGACCGCGCTGGATGCGGCAGTGCGTGCCTATGACCGTGGCCAGGGTGCCTGGCCGACGCTGCGAGTGGTTGATCGCATTCGGCATGTCGAAGCCTTCCTCAAGCGCATGCGCGAACAGCGCGAGCCGGTGGTGCGGCTGTTGATGTGGGAAATTGGCAAGAACCTCAAGGACTCTGAAAAGGAGTTCGACCGCACGTGCGACTACATCGTCGACACCATCAATGCCCTCAAGGAACTGGACCGACGCTCCAGCCGTTTCGAGCTTGAACAAGACACGCTGGGCCAGATTCGCCGTGTGCCGCTGGGCGTAACCTTATGCATGGGGCCTTATAACTACCCGCTCAACGAAACCTTCACCACGCTGATTCCGGCACTGATCATGGGCAACACCGTGGTGTTCAAGCCGGCCAAGTTCGGCGTGCTGCTGATCCGGCCGCTGCTTGAGGCCTTCCGCGACAGCTTCCCGGCCGGCGTGATCAACGTGATTTACGGCCGTGGCCGCGAGACCGTCAGCGCGCTGATGGCCACCGGCAAGATCGACGTATTCGCCTTCATCGGCACCAACAAGGCCGCCAGCGACCTGAAAAAGCTGCACCCGCGCCCGCACCGCCTGCGTGCCGCACTGGGTCTGGATGCAAAAAACCCCGGCATCGTGCTGCCGGAGGTCGATCTGGATAACGCCGTCAACGAGTCGGTCACCGGCGCCCTGTCGTTCAATGGCCAGCGCTGTACGGCGCTGAAAATCCTCTTCGTGCATGAAGATGTGGTCGATGCGTTCCTGGAAAAATTCAAGGCCCGACTGGCGCAGCTCAAGCCCGGTATGCCGTGGGAACCGGGCGTGTCGCTGACGCCGCTGCCAGAACCGGGCAAGACCGGTTACCTGCAAGGCCTGGTTGCCGATGCGGTGGAAAAAGGCGCCACGGTGATCAACGAAGGCGGCGGTGAGGTGCTGGAAAGCTTCTTTTACCCCGCCGTGCTGTACCCGGTGACGGCAGACATGCGTGTTTACCACGAGGAGCAGTTCGGCCCTGTAGTGCCGGTGGTGGCTTATCGTGATGTGCAAACGGTGATCGACTACGTGCTGGACTCCGACTTCGGCCAGCAACTGAGCATTTTCGGCACCGACTCGACGCAGGTCGGCCGGCTGGTGGATGCCTTTGCCAATCAGGTCGGGCGCATCAATATCAATGCCCAGTGCCAGCGCGGCCCGGACCAGTTCCCGTTCAACGGGCGCAAGAACTCCGCCGAAGGCACTCTGTCGGTTCACGATGCGCTGCGGGTATTTTCGATCCGCACGCTGGTGGCGACCAAGTTCCAGGAGGGCAATAAAACCCTGATCAGCGACATCATTCGTAATCGCGAGTCGAGCTTTTTGACGACTGATTATATTTTCTGAAGTCCACTGCAGCCCTGCGCCCGATATCAGGCGCAGGGCTGTACACACCGGCATCACTCAGAACCCATACAACCGCGCAGGGTTATCAACCAGAATCCGGCTGATCAGCGCGTCGTCGTTATCGGCCCAGCCGAACAACATATCCAGCAGGTCGGCATCGTTGGGCATAGGCACCGGTATGCACGGGTGCGGCCAGTCACTGGCCCACAGCACTTGCGCAGGATTCGCTGCGATGAGCGCCCTGGCATAAGGCGTCACGTCATCGTAGGGATAGTCTTTGCTGGCGGTGAAGCGATAGGCACCCGAGAGTTTCACCCAGGCGCGGCCCTCCCCCAATAGCCGCAAGAGGTCCACGAAACCTGGATGATCAAGCCCGCTGCTGGTGGGCATATGGCCCATGTGATCGATGACCACATCCACCGGCAAACTCACAACCGTCTCGTACAGGTCGGCAAATTCGGTAATGTCGATCAGCAATTGAAGGTGCCAGCCCAGCACGGCGACTTTTTTGGCCAGTGCGGCCACATCCGAGACTTCAACACCACTCTTGAAGATCAGGTTCACCCGAACGCCACGCACCCCCAGATCGTGCATCGCTTGCAGTTCGTCCATGCCGGCGTCGGCATCGATCACCACCACGCCACGTAATTTATTACCGCCCTCCTTGAGGGCCTGCAGGGTGGTGCTGTTGTCGGCCCCGTAGACGCTGGGCTGAACAATAACGCCGCGGCTTAACCCAAGGGTTTTCTGAACCTTCTGAAAAGCCTTGAGCGAAGCCGGCGCAGGCGTATACGAGCGGTGCGGCGTGAAGGGTTGGCCGCTTTCATCGCCGAACACATGAAAGTGGCAGTCGCATGCATTTTTTGGCAGGGCACGCAGTGGCTTGCGCGGGGCCGGGTCAGGTCCGGGACAAGGCGGGGCGTAGGTCTCGCCCAGTGAACTCATGCGGGTAATTTCCCAGCCTTGCAAACCTCGCAGGCCGTTGCGCTCGGCGGAGTTGATGATCTGCTGCCAGGTCGCTCGGCGGGCGAGATCGGGATCACCGAGCTTGATGGCCTCGAAGATGGCCTGATGCTCGGCCAGCAGCACCTCACCGAGGTCTTTCGAGCTGACCAGCCGGCGCTCCAGCGAAGCCGCCTCGAACACGTGACCACACAGGAAAATGATGAAGTTGCGGAAATACTCGTTGCCGGTGGCGTCGGCAATGGCCCGCTTGAACTCAAGACTGTGCGCGACGATCGCCTCGGCATTGTGGATACCGGCGCGCAGGGTTTCCAGAGACTCGGCGATCCTGGCCAGCTGGCTCAGCGAGCGTCGTCGGGCCGCCATACTGGCCGCCGCCACTTCAAGATCCAAGCGCAGCTCGTAGAGCTGGCGCAGCTTGGCGGTGTCGGCCAGTTCCTGGGGCTCGATACGAAAGCTGCTCTGGCTGGTTTGCGTAGCGACAAAAGCGCCCAGCCCCTGGCGACTGACGATCAGACCTGACGACTTGAGCCGGGCGACGGCCTCGCGCACGACGTTGCGACTGACGGCAAAGGACTCGGCCAAGCGCGTCTCGGACGGGATACGGTCGCCGGGACGTAACCGTCCTTCGCGTATCTCGCCTTCCAGATAACGGGAGATTTCAATCGTAAAATGGTCGCGTCGGCCAATCGCTTTTATAGTCATGTTGCTCAGTCATCGAAAGTCGGGGCGCCCGCTACGAAACCTGAAACGCCAAACGCCCACGGATCGTACGATGCGTGGGCGTTACTTTAACAAAGTGCCGCGTTGTCAGTGCAACTGCTTGCCCTTGGTTTCCGGCAGGAAGCAGGTGACCACCAAGACCAGGCAATAAGCGCCGCCGGCAAACATTGCGATGGCCGTACCCAGGCTGTACTTGGCACTGATATACCCCACCAGCCCTGGAAACAGTGCGCCCACGGCGCGGCCAAAGTTATAGGAGAACGCCTGGCCATTGGCCCTGACGGCCGACGGATACAGCTCGGTCAGGAAGGCGCCCATGCCACTGTAGATACCCGATGCGGTAAAGCCCAACGGAAAGCCCAGGATCAACATTTGCGTATTGGTCAGTTCCAGTTGCATGTAGCAGAACACGCTGATGGCCGACAGTACTGCGAAAATGATGAAATTCGGCCGACGCCCCAGGCGGTCGGCCAAGAACGCGCCGCAGACATAACCGAAGAACGAGCCGAGAATGACCACCATCAGGTAACTGCCGGTGCCAAACACCGAAAGACCCTTTTCAAGTTTCAAATAGGTCGGCAGCCACGTGGTAATGGCGTAGTAACCGCCCTGCACGCCCATGCACAGCAACGCCGACAGCAAAGTAATGCGCAACAGCGATGGCGAGAAAATGTGCCAGAACGGCACGTTCATGCCCGATTCAAGTTGATGCTTTTTAGTGTGCTGGAACACTTCGGGCTCCGGCACGTACTTGCGGATGTACAACACCAGCAGCGCCGGCACGACACCGATCCAGAACAGCGAGCGCCATGCATAGTCTTCAGGCAAAAAGCTGAAAGCCAGCGTGTACAGCAACGCCGCCCCGCCCCAGCCCACTGCCCAGCCGCTTTGCACGATACCCACCGCTTTACCGCGATGTTGAGCACGCACCATCTCGCCGATCAACACCGAACCCACGGCCCACTCGCCGCCAAATCCCAGCCCCTGCAAGGCCCGCAGCACGAACAACTGCTCGAAGTTCTGCGCAAAACCGATCAGCACCGTACAGATCGAGAACCAGAGAATACTGATCTGCAACAAACGCACCCGCCCGTAACGGTCGGCCAGAATCCCTGCCCCCCATCCGCCAATCGCCGAGAACAGCAAGGTGACAGTACTCAACAACCCGACAGCGCCTTTATCGATGTTCCACAAGGTCATCAGGGAAGCGATGACAAAGGTAAACACCATGAAGTCCAGGGCATCCAGGGCCCATCCACCGAAGGCCGAATAAAACGTGCGTTTTTCAACCGTACTCAGTTCACTGAACCAACTCATTATTATTCTCCGCGCAGTCAGCACGTCATAACGTGGCTGCAGCTTTTGTTATTGAAAGTTGTAAAGAGTGGCCGGGTTATCGACCAGTATCTGTTGCCGCTCACGCTCGCCAGGTACCCATACCGGCAGGCGATCAAGTAACGAGCCCGTTTCGGGAGTGCGCGCCAGCGCCACATGCGGCCAGTCGCTGCCCCACACCATTCGTTGCGGGGCGGCCTGAATCAATGCACGTGCCAGTGCATCGGTGTCGGCATAGTCAGGCGCTGAATCACTGAGCCGGTAGATCCCCGACAGCTTGACCCACCAGCCATGCTCGGCCACGTTGCGGCGCAACAGCGCAAAGCCTGGCTCCTGAACACCCAGATGTGCGGGGAAGTGCCCCAGGTGATCGATGACCACCGGGCACGGCAGCCTGAGCATGCGCCCTTGCAGTTCAGCCAGATCTCGTACATCGATCAGGAACTGCATATGCCAACCCAGTCCGGCGATCCGGCTTGCCAGGCGCTCCATCAACTCAAGATTCACGCCGCCGCGAAACAACACGTTGATGCGCACGCCACGCACGCCGTTGGCATGCATGGCTTCAAGCGCTTCATCGCTGACCTGATCGTCGACCACCGCCACCCCGCGCAAGCTGTCGCGATGGCGCCCCAGCACCTCGAGCATGTAGCGGTTATCGGTCCCGTAGACGCTCGGCTGCACCAGCACACCGCGCTGCATCCCCAGGCCATCGAGCATCTGCAGATAAGCCTCTTCGGGTGCCGGCGCCGGCGTATAGCTGCGGTCCGCCACCAGCGGATAACGCGTGCAATCGGCCGAAATGACATGCGCATGGGTGTCGCAGGATCCGGCGGGCAGCGCAAAGGACGGTGTACTCACCGGCAGTATGGGAGCGGCGCAATCGGGAGGCGGCTGAGCGCTTTGAGTAAGGCGAGACATGTATGCATCTCCTGGCAAACCCTGATCGTCTCTCACGGCAGGGGCGATTCTTGTAGTTGTTGGTTGTTGGTTGTCCAACAAGTGAGTGCATGGTGAATTTCTCTCCCGCGAATGTCAATCCCCTCACCGCAAACCTCTGCCCTCCCCTTGACGCTCCCTCCTTGTGGCCGCTCAAGCCATAAAAACAAACCGCCTAGCGATACACCGGCCATTGTTTAATAACCCCCAACTTAAGTTACACAAAAGAGCGTAATCCGGATCCAATAATGCCAACACTTGAAGTGCGCTCAACACACCACCAAGTACGCTGCCAATAAGCGGTAATGCCTCAAGTTCCTGCCCGAAAAGCCGATAACAGTTTAATAAGACTAAAGTTTTCCATCACCTGGAGACACTCGATCAGTTGAAGACCGGCCTGGCCCATTAACAGGCACGGGTAACAGGCAACCGATTGAAGAGCACATCCGCTCAGCAGGGAATGCACATCTGTTTTACCCCACAGAGACTCCGTGGTGCGTTCGTTACGTCGAGCGCGTACAGGCCACGGATGACCTCTGTTCCCGACCTGACGAGAGTGTTTTACCGTGCTGACAAAAACAACGATTCGTACCCGCCTGCTGACCCTGGCGATCCTGCCGCTGCTGGTGCTATTGGCAGTCATTGCCATGGCCGTATTTAACGCCAGCCGCCTCAATAACAACCTGGACCATTTATTCACCGATCGCATGAAACCGGTCAGCCAGTTAAAAACCGTTTCCGACAGTTATGCCGTCATCATGGTCGACACGCTGCATAAATACCGGTCCGGCCTGTTCGACGCCGCCAGGTTGCATCAGGAGTTCGATGCGGCGCGGCAAAAGGGCTCGCAGGCCTGGAAGCAATACACCGCCACCCGCCTGACCGAAGAAGAAAAGCGCCGGGTCAGCGAACTGGATCAGGCCCTGAGCCAGGTCAATGTACTGGTCGGCCAGTTGCTTCAGGAAGCCGACGCGGGGCAGTTACGCACGGCAGAGGCCACCGTGTTCAACCAGCGGCTCTATGGCACGTTCGACCCGTTGCAGTCGCAGCTGTCGGGGCTTATCGAGTTGCAACTCAACGAAGGCGCCACTCTGTATACGGCCTCGGCCGAACACTATGAGTCGATGCGCGCCACTTTCCTGCTGATTGGCGCCGCAGCGCTGATTCTGGTGTTGCTGGCAGCCATCGTCATCGGCCTGTCCATCCTGCGGCCGTTATCGCAATTGCGCAGCGTCATTACACGCGTGCAGGAAACCTCGAACCTAACACTGCGCGCAGAAGTGTTGGGTAACGACGAAGTGTCCGAAACCGCGCGGGCGTTCAATGCGCTTGTCGAGCATCAACAGACCCTGATCCTGCACCTGGTTCAGACCGCGTCGCAGCTGGCAGTGGCCTCTGAAGAAATGAACGCGATCAGCACGCAAGTCAGCAGCACCGCCACCCAACAAGGCGATCAGACCCATATGGTCGCCACCGCGGTGCATGAGATGAGCATGGCCGTTCAGGAAGTGGCCAACAATGCACTGGCCGCCGCAGGCAGCGCCTCGGACGCCAACCAGCAGGCGCGTCAAGGCAGCGGCCTGGTGCATGCCAGCGTGCGCTCTATCCAGGATGTCTCCGTGTCGGTCGGCAAGGCCGGCGAGGTCATCGATTCGCTGCACAGCCAAAGTGCGGAAATCAGCAAGGTGCTCGGCGTAATTCAAAGCATTGCTGCCAAAACCAACCTGTTGGCGCTGAACGCCGCCATCGAAGCGGCGCGCGCCGGTGAAGCCGGTCGCGGCTTTGCAGTGGTGGCTGATGAAGTCCGCGCCCTGGCCAGCAGTACGCAGGAAGCGACCGAGTCAATCAGGGTCATGATCGACTCGTTGCAGGCCGGTGCACGCGGCGCCGTAGAGGCGGTGCATCAGTCGCGTGAACAGGTCAACGCGTGTGTGCAGCAAGCCAATGACGCCGGTGATGCGCTCAACTACATCACCCGCGCGGTTGAAACCATCGCTGCCGGCAACGAGCAGATTTCGACCGCGACCGAGGAGCAGACCAGTGTCGCCAATGAAATCAGCCAGAACATCACCCGCCTCAACACCAGTATTTCCGAGGTGGTCAATGGCGCCCAGCAGAGCATGTCGGCCAGCCAGGAACTGGCAATCATGGCCAGCCGCCTGAAGGACCAGACGCAACGCTTCACCGCGTGATGTTGCAGGCCGTCCACTCGCGCTTCAGCCCTGGTCAATACCCAGGCGTTTGAGGCGCGACGCCAGCGTGGTCGGCTTCACTCCCAACAACTGCGCCGCCCCGTCCTTGCCAAACAGTTTTCCCTGGCAGGCACGCAAGGCGGCCAAGGTATTCTCGCGCTCGAACACACGCATCTGCTCATCGGTCAGAATCGAGGCGGCCACAGACTCACCGGCCTGCACCGCCGGCAAACGCGCCGTATCGTCCGGCAAGTCGATCTTCAAATTGATGTCCTGCGAGGTGATCAGCGCCCGCTCGATGACGTTCTGCAATTCACGAATATTGCCCGGCCATGAGTAGCGTTGCAGGCGCTCCAGATCGACCTGGCGCAAGCGTTTGCCGGGCAGGTTCAGGCGCTGGCCGATCTGTTTGATGAAGTGCATCGCCAGGGGCGCGATGTCTTGCGGGCGGTCGCGCAGTGCCGGCGACTGCAACGGAAAGACGTTAAGGCGAAAGTACAGGTCCTCACGAAAGTGCCGGGCCTGCACCTCTTCACGCAGGTTGCGATTGGTCGCGGCGACGATGCGCACATCGACCTTGCGGGTGCGCTCTTCACCTACCCGCTCGAACTGCCCTTCCTGCAACACGCGCAGCAGTTTGCTTTGCAGGTCCAGCGGAATTTCACCGATTTCGTCGAGAAACAGCGTGCCGCCATCGGCCAGTTCGAAACGCCCGACCCGGTCACGGACCGCGCCGGTAAAGGCGCCGCGAATATGGCCAAAGAATTCGCTCTCGAACAGTTCGGCCGGGATCGCCGCGCAGTTGACCCGGATCAACGGATGAGCGCTGCGCTTGCTGGCCTGATGAATCGCCCGCGCAATCAGCTCCTTGCCGGTGCCGGACTCGCCATGAATCAACACACTGGCGTCGGTGGGCGCCACCACGTCGATCTGCTTGATGATCTTGAGGATCGGCTCGCTCTGCCCGACGATCTCGCGGTAGCTGTGCTCAATGTGGATTTCTTCCTGCAAGTAAGCGTTCTGCTCTTCAAGACGCTCCTTGAGCTGGCGCAGTTCTTCCAGGGCGTTGTGCAATTGCTGCTCGGTGCTGCGCCGTTCGGTGATGTCGCGAAACACCACCACCGCGCCGACCAGACGACTGTCGGCGATCACCGGGGTGCTGGTGAATTCCACCGGAAAGCAGCTGCCATCGCGGCGCCAGAACACTTCCTGGCGGCCTTCGTGCACCACGCCATCGTGTACTGCGCGGTAAATCGGGCAGTCCTCGACCGGATAATGCGAGCCATCGGCATGGCTGTGGTGATGGATGCGGTGAATGTTCTTGCCGATCATCTGCTCAGGCTCCCAGCCGAGCATGCGCGCGCCGGCCGGGTTGACGAAGGTCGCCAGGCCTTCGTTGTCGATGCTGTAGATGCCGTCGCCCACCGCGCTGAGCAGCAACTGGTTGTCGCGCTCGGACTCCTTGAACAGGTTGAGGATATTGCGCCACTCGATCAGCCCGCCGCGCATGGTTCGCTCGGTGTCCGACTGGTCGCGCTGGTAGCGCTGCCGGCTCTGCTCGCGCAGCACCACGATGATCTGCAACCGGCCCTTGATGCTCAGTGCGGTGGCGGTGATTTCCAGCTCCATGCGCTCGCCGCTCTTGCAGTTGCAGCTCAGCTCGTCGGTCCAGCCCTTGCCCTTTTCCAGCACCGCCTGGCTGAACACGATCAGGTCGGCCATCTGATGACCGAACAGTTTGCTCACCGGCACATTGAGCAATTGCTGGCGCGGATAACCGAGTAAACGGCAGGTGGCGATGTTCAGATCCTTGAAGCGATCGCTGTAAGGATCGAGCAAGGCAATGGCTTCGGCACAGTGTTCGAACACCATGTGCCGCGAGGAATAGGCCAGATCAGCCCAGCCACTGAGAAAGTCTTCATCGGCCATATCACGAGATCTCGTCGATTGCGCTACGAATAATCGTATTTCTACGGGAGTTCGTAGAGTTGCGACAGCATCAGAAACCACCGGCAAAACCGGATCAGATTTAAAACCTGTTTCCGATCAATCAGATAGGCACGAATAAACAGTTCATCGGCAAGCTGGCACGCGCTTCGCTCTAGTGACCTTGCAACCGGGACGCCGATCACGGCCCCGACCACCGCACGATCACTGGAGATGCAGACATGCCTAACGTGGACATTGCCCACTATCAAGACGGCGACTTTCTGGTCAATTACGAAGAAAAAGTCTTCGAGGACGTCAAGGCCGAACCTGGCGAAAAAGCGCTCCTGACCTTCCACACCATCGCCTTCGAAGGCTCCATCGGCCTGGTCAATCTGCTCCAGGCCAAGCGCCTGCTGCGAAAGGGCTTCGAAACCAAAATCCTGCTGTACGGGCCTGGCGTGCAACTGGGTGTGCAACGCGGCTTTCCGACCCTGGGCGCCGAAGCTTTCCCCGGTCATCTGGCGGTGAATAACCAGATCAAGGCCTTCATGTCCGAGGGCGGCGAAGTCTACGCCTGCCGTTTTGCCTTGCAGGCCCTGTACGGCCAGACCGAGAAAGCGCTGATCGAAGGCATCCGCCCGATCAACCCGCTGGACGTGATGGACCTGCGCCTGCTGATGCGCCGCGAGGGCGCGCTGATCATCGACACCTGGACCGCATAAAACCGCCGCCAGCCAACGCCGTGAAGGCCTGCCGCCATGCGCAGGCCTTCACGCCAGCCTTTACCGTATCAGCCACAGGAAGCCGCACCATGCCGTCCATCCGCGCCGCCGCCGTCCAGTTCAGCCCGGTGTTGTACTCCCGCCAGGACACGGTCGACAAGCTGTGCCGCACACTGCTCGAACTGGGCCGCGAAGGCGTGCAGTTCGCGGTGTTCCCGGAAACCGTGGTGCCCTACTACCCGTATTTTTCCTTCGTGCAGCCACCGTTCGCGATGGGCAGGCAACACCTGCTGCTGCTTGAAGAGTCGGTGACCGTGCCCTCCGGCATCACCCGCCAGATCGGCGAGGCCTGCCGCGAAGCCGCAATCGTCGCCTGCATCGGCGTCAACGAGCGCGACGGCGGCACGATCTATAACGCCCAGTTACTGTTCGATGCCGACGGCACGCTGATTCAGCATCGACGCAAAATCACCCCCACTTATCACGAGCGCATGGTCTGGGGCCAGGGCGACGGCTCCGGGTTGCGCGCCACCGACAGCGCCGTCGGGCGCATCGGTGCGCTGGCCTGCTGGGAGCATTACAACCCGCTGGCCCGCTATGCGCTGATGGCCGACGGCGAGCAAATCCACGCGGCGATGTTTCCAGGCTCGCTGGTCGGCCAGGTGTTTGCCGAACAGATCGAAGTCAGCATTCGCCACCACGCGCTGGAAAGCGGCTGCTTCGTGGTCAACGCCACCGCCTGGCTGGATGCCGAGCAGCAGGCACAGATCATGGCCGACACCGGCTGCGCGCTGGAGCCCATATCCGGTGGCTGCTTCACCGCGATCATCTCGCCGGAAGGCAAGGTGCTCGGCCAGCGCACCGAAGGCGAAGGCGTGGTCATCGCCGACCTCGATCTGGCGCTGATCGACAAACGCAAACGCATGATGGACTCGGTCGGCCACTACAGCCGCCCCGAACTGCTCAGCCTGTTGATCGACCGGCGCAGCACTGCGCATGTCCACGAACGTCGTGACACCTTCGAGGAAGCCGTCCATGAATAACGCCTTCGCGACACCCTTGAGCGCGCCCGCCGGGCTGATCCCGGTCAAGCACCTGGGCAGCGACCTGCTGGCTGAACTGCAATGCCATGGCGTGCGCTGGCAAGGCGCCGATGGCCTGTCGCGCAAGGGCGGCGCCGGTCCCTCGGACCACAAGGCGCTGAGCCTGGGCGAACACACCGCCATGGTGCCAATGCTCAACCGCGCCTCGCTGGACTCGCCATACAGCGCCGTACCCGATGCCCTGGGCAGCCAGGCGCTGATTTTTCGCGACGGGCTGCAAGTCGGCCAGGTGCAACTGCCGGGGGTGCCCAACTTCTATGCGTTGCACACCGAAGACGGCACGCCCTACTGGAAAATCGCCACCCTGCACAGCAAGGACGTGCTGGCCACGACCATCCTGCAACACTGCATCCGCATGAACGAGGCGGCCACGTCGTGCCAGTTCTGCGCCATCGGCCAGTCACTGGCCAGCGGCAAGACCATTGCCCGCAAGCGCCCGGCGCAACTGGCGCAGGTGGCCAGGGCGGCGGTCGAGCTCGATGGCGTCAAACACATGGTCATGACCACCGGCACGCCGCAGACCCGCGACCGGGGCGCTGCCGTGCTGTGTGAGTCGGCTGCCGCCGTGACCGCCGCCGTCGACCTGCCGATCCAGGCGCAATGCGAGCCACCGGACGACGATGCGTGGTTCCAGCGCCTCAAGGACAGCGGCGTGGTTTCGCTGGGCATGCACCTGGAGGCGGTCACCGACAGCGTGCGCCAGCGCATCATGCCGGGTAAGGCCGAGGTGCCGCTCAGCCGCTATTTCAGTGCCTTCGACGCCGCCGTACAGGTGTTCGGCCGGGGTCAGGTAAGCACCTACATTCTGGCCGGGCTGGGCGACAGCGAAGACGCCATCGCCCACATCAGCGAGCGCCTGGCCGCCGCCGGTGTGTACCCCTTCGTGGTGCCGTTCGTGCCCATCGACGGCACGCCGCTGGCGCAACACCCCAAACCCGACAGCGCATTCATGCAGCGCCTGTACCCGCGCATCGGCGCCAGCCTGCGTCGGCACGGCCTGCACTCGGACAACATCAGCGCCGGCTGCGCCAAGTGCGGTGCCTGCTCAGCCCTGAAACATCACGAATAGCGGGAGCCTCACACCATGGCCGAACACCCCTTTGCCTTGATCGAAGATAGCTACCCGACATTCCTGGCCGGCGACTTGCTGGTCAAGCCGGCCGACCAGGCCTGGGAGCGCCAGCACTACTACGCCCTGCGCCGCGAAGTGTTCTGCGAAGAGCAGCAGTTGCTGGCCCAGGACCGCGACGAGAAGGACTTTCAGGCCATCCCGATCGTCGCCATCGCCCACCACTGCGGCATGCCCGAACAGGTGGTCGGTGCGGTGCGCATCTACCAGACCGAACCGGGTGTGTGGTACGGCGGGCGATTGTGCGTCGACAGCCTGTACCGGCGCCACGCGCTGATCGGCCAGGCGCTGGTCAATGAAGCGGTGTCGCGAGCCATCGAGCTGGGTTGCCAGCAATTTCTGGCCACCGTGCAGCAGGCCAACGAGCGTTATTTCCAGCGCTTGCACTGGGACACGCTAGACACCTTGAACCTGCACGGCCAACCGCACTGCCTGATGCAGGCGCAACTGGCGCGCTATCCCTTGCAGGCCCGGCAGACCGCCCTGCTGCGCCCCACAGGCAAGCCGGCATGAACCTGCCCTGTGTGGTCCCTGATCGGCTGCCCGCACTGCTCGACAGGCTGCGCGACACACCGGCCATGCGCGCCAAGCTGGCCATCCAGCAACCCGCCAACGTGCTGGCGACACCGGCCGGCAGCCGCGACGACGTGTACGCCTTGCCCGGCGACGACACCGCCGCCATTCGCTGTGGCGACCAATACCAGTTGCTGGCGATCGAAGGCATGATTCCGGCCTTTGTCGAACAGGCGCCGTGGTTTGCCGGCTGGTCGGCGGTGATGGCCAATGTCAGCGACATCACCGCCATGGGCGGCCGCGCCACCGCCATCGTCAATGCCTATTGGCACCACGACAGCGCAGCCGCCGCCGAGGTGTTGGCCGGCATCCACGCTGCCTGCGCCGCCTATGGCCTGATCATGGCCGGCGGGCACACCAGCCAGGCGCCCGGCAACCCGGCTGCGCTGGCCGTGGCCATCACCGGCTGGGCGCGCACCTTGCTCTCGACCCTGCACGTCGCCCCCGGACAGATCATCGCCATGGCCGTGGATCTGGACGGCCAGTGGCATGGCGACGCGCCTTACTGGAAAGCCTTCGAAAACGAGGCCCCGCAGCGCCTGCGCGACAAGCTCGAAGTCATCCCGCGGCTGGCCGAAGCCGGCCTGTTGCACGCCGCCAAGGACATCAGCAATGCCGGGATTCTCGGCACCTTGCTGATGCTGCTGGAACCCACCGGCCACGGCGCCGCCATCGACCTGCTCGCCCTGCCCCGGCCGGTACAAACGCCCCTGGAGCGCTGGCTGCAAGTGTTCCCCAGCTACGGCTTTGTGCTGACCCTGGCGGCTGAGGATTTCGCCACCGTGCAAGCCGCGTTCGCCTTCGAAGGCCTGGCCTGCGCCTGCATCGGCAAGGTCAATGACAGCGCCTGCCTGACCGTCAGCCTGGGCCATGAACAGGCGCCCTTCTGGGACCTGTCGCAAACAGCCTTTACCGGCTTCAGTTACCCGCCTTTTTCTACCCCCGAGGAAGCTTGATATGCCCGCCGTCAATGTTCGCCTGCGCTGGCCGGATGGCCAGGAAAGCAACGCCTACTCACCGTCCACCGCCATCTTCGAACACCTTGAAGAAGGCCACACCTACAGCGTCGCCGAGTTTCTACAGCGTGCCGAAAGCGGGCTTGATGCCGCCTCCGAACGGGTCAGGCAGGTCAAGGGTTTCTATTGCAGCTCGGCGATGGACAGCCTGAGCGGCATCCGCCTGATCGCCCGGCGCTTTCCCGACCCGCAGGCACAGGTCGAAGTCCTGGAAATCAAGGCACACGGCACCGGCAAGGTCCATTACTCGGGCTTCGGCGAGATCTGATCCATTTCAAGGTTCACAAGGACATCAGCATGATCCACTACAGCGCAATCATCGTTGGCGGCGGCCAGGCCGGTCTGTCGGCCAGCCACTATCTGCAACAGCACGACATCGACCACCTGGTGCTGGAAAAACACAGCCTGACCCACACCTGGCGGCACCAGCGCTGGGATGCCTTTTGCCTGGTCACGCCCAACTGGCAGTGCGCGCTGCCCGGTTATCCGTATGCCGGCGACGCGCCGCACGGTTTCATGAAAAAGGAGCAGATCATCCGTTATCTGGACGGCTTCATCGCCCAGGTCAACGCCCCGGTGCGCGAGGGCTGCGCCGTGCAGCGCCTGGTCGCACGCAGCGAAGGCGGCTATGTGCTCAACACCTCGCTGGGCGATTTCACTGCCGACCAGGTGATCGTCGCCAGCGGTGGTTATCACACACCGATCATTCCACGCCTGGCCGAACGCTTGCCAGCCGGCATCACCCAGTTGCACTCCGAGCAATACCGCAACCCGCACACGCTGCCCGAAGGCGCGGTGCTGGTGGTCGGTTCCGGGCAATCCGGGGCGCAGATTGCCGAAGACCTGCACCTGGCCGGGCGCAAAGTTTATCTGGCGGTGGGCGATGCGCCGCGCTGCGCACGCTTTCACCGTGGCCGCGATGTGGTCGACTGGCTGGCCGACATGGGCTACTACGACATTGGCGTCGACAGCCACCCGCTGCGCGAAGGCGTGCGCGACAACACCAACCACTACGTGACCGGCCGCGACGGCGGGCGCGACATCGACCTGCGCCGCTTTGCCCTGGAAGGCATGCAACTGTTCGGGCGCCTGAACAGCCTGCAAGGCACCACGCTGCACTTCTCTGCCGACCTGGCTGCCAACCTCGATGCGGCTGACGCGGTGTACAACCGGATCAACGCCAGCATCGACAAATATATTGCCGAGCACGGCATCGACGCCCCTGAAGGCAAGGCCTACGAACCGCTGTGGCAACCAGAGAATGCCGCCACCGAGCTGGACCTGGCCAACACCGGCATCACCAGCATCATCTGGTGCATCGGCTTTCAGCCGGACTTCAGCTGGGTCGATGTGCCGGTGTTCAACGGCCGCAGCTATCCGGGGCACACGCGAGGCATCACGGCATCAAAGGGTCTGTATTTTCTCGGCCTGCCGTGGCTGCACACCTGGGGCTCGGGGCGTTTTTCCGGGATTGCCCGTGATGCCGAGCATGTGGTGCAACACCTGGCGGCGCTTCGCCAGGGCGTCTGAACCCTTGCGCTGTTGACCTGAAGCGGCCGGGCGCCCGGCCTTTCATGCCTGCGCCGGCGCCGCTTGCGTGATTGCCTGCAACCCGTGCAAGAACGCCGCTTCTGCCGCCGTCATCTTCTGCTCGCGGTTCCACAGCAGATGAATATCGATGTCTGCAACGCCCTCTTCAGGCGGCAGGCGCCAGAGGATGCCGCGCTGAACATCCTCGACCATCAGGTGCTCGGGCAGGCAACCGATGCCGTAGCCGGCACGCACCAGCCGGCGCACTTCATCGACACTGGAGGACACCGCGACCACGCGCCCTTCAAGCCCGTGCTGGTCACGATAGATCGCCAGCGGCGACAGGTTGCCACCCAGCAGGTCACTGGTGAAACTGACCACGTTTTCGTCACGCAGATCAGCCACCGACAAGTCGCTCACCCCGAAAAAGCGGTGCAGCCTGCCGCAGAAAAAAGCATAGCGCTGCGGCACCAGCAGCCTGCGCGCCAGCTTGGGTGGCAGCCTGCGGCACAGGCCCAGGCCCACGGTGGCGGTGCGTTGTTGCAGGGCATTGAGAATATCGGCGCTGCCCATCACCGCCACTTCGATGTCGACACGCGGGTAGCGCCGGTGAAAATCGATCAGAAAGTCATCGTAGGCGGCGAACTCGACACGGCTGATGCTCAGCAAGCGTACCTTGCCCACCACACTGTCGCCATGCTCGCCCAGGGCCGCGCCAATGCGCGACACATTGCCGTAGATATCGGCGGCAATGCGCAGGATTTCCTCGCCGGCATCGGTCAGCTCGAAGCGCTGGCCGTGGCGCAGCACCAGCACACAATCGAGCTGCTCTTCGAGACGGCGCAGCGCCTGACTGACCGCCGACTGGGTGATGTACAAACGCGCCGCAGCCTTGCTCAGGCTGCGTTCCTGGCCAATGAATAAAAACGTGCGCAACAGGCTCCAGTCGAGCCGATCGTTGAGAAAGCGCTGCGCCGTATTACGCAGGCTGCCGGGCGCGGCATGAGGCTGCGACTCGTTGTCCATATTAGCTCCCCTAATACCGGACATTAGAATTGGAAAATTGACTGATTCCAAGTCTGCAGCGCTAAATCCGGCAGCCACGCAACACGGTGCCTAAGGACGCCTCTGAAAACGTAGGCGAGGCAGTCAGCGCAATACCGATGGCGGCCCCACAAAAACAGGCGAAAAACGGTCGGAGTCGCGTTCGACTTTACGGATTGTAAATGAGCATTTTGAGCCTGTTTTTAACGCAGCGATGACAACGCAGGTAGTGTTTAGAGGTGTCCTACATGCAGTGTTTTTCAATCACGTGCAGACAAATGAATACCGGCGATCATGCAACGAACCGACCCACCGGCCATTTCTATCGTCGGCACGCTCAGCGGCACCAGCCGCGCACTGCGTTCGATGCGGGTGCGTTGTTCGGCGTCGAGGCTGTCATAGGCTCGCTGCGAGAGGGCCAGAATGCGCCCGTCACGACCGGACAGTTCGATGGCATTGCCGGCAAACTGTTTGATCTGTGCGTTATCCAGATCGATGACTTCACGCCCGGATTCCTGCAAGCGCCGGCGCACTTCTTCGGCCCGCGGTGCATGGCTGAACGTGCCAAATCCGACCAGGGCAAAATCGGTGGCCACGCACATCAGCACGTTGGTGTGATAGACCGGCTGGCCGGCTTCATCGGCGGTATCGAAAACCATCGGTTCGAAATTGAAATGGGTGCTGAATCGCTCCAGGGCCAACGGGTCGGCGCGGTTGGAGCGCGCGGTGTAGGCCACTCTGGAAAGGTGGTCGAAGACCATGGCGCCGGTGCCTTCCAGAAACAGCCCGTCGGCCTCCAGGCCCGAATAGTCGATCACATCCTGGACCCGGTAATCACGCTTGAGCATTTCGATGACATCGGCGCGGCGCTCGCGGCGACGGCTCGGCGAGTACATCGAATAAATCGCGATATGCCCGCCGGGATGGGTGGAGAACCAGTTATTGGGGAACACCGAATCCGGGGTGTCTTGTTCGCCGAGATCCTCGAACAGGTGAACACGCACGCCCTCGGCCTCAAGGCGACCAACCGCCGCCGTGACCTCGTTGTAGGCCGCCTGGGCGACCGATTGGGCGAGCTGCTTGTCCACGCGGCTCTGGAACGCGTTGTCAGCAGCGGTTTCCGGGTTGGGGGTAAACGCATGCGGGCGGATCATGACCACCGCTGCGGGGGCCTGGATGGAACGGGTATGAACGGGCATGGGCAAATGGACCTTGTCGTTATAAAGGGGCACTCAAGCCACGCGACGAATGCGTCGTTTGGCAGAACCGCTGCGGGTGTGGCGGAACAGGTCCTTGGGATCGTCATCGACCCACGGCACCAGATCCACTTTCACGCCCATGCCGCGCTGTTCGGCCTGGTCGTTGACATAGCGCAGTACCGAATAGTCTTCGAGTGCAAAGCCGACCGAATCGAACACCGTCACCTGGCTGTCGCTCTGTCGGCCTTCGGCAGTGCCACACAGCACGCGCCACAAATCGACCACCGGAGAATCGGCCTCCAGTTGCTGAATATCGCCTTCGATACGGGTCTGCGGCTCGTACTCGACAAATACCCGCGCATTGCGCAGCACATCGGCATGCAGCTCGGTCTTGCCGGGGCAGTCGCCGCCGACACCATTGATGTGCATGCCCGGCTCGATCATGTCGGGGGTCAGAATGGTGGCGTAGGCCTTGTCGGCCGTCACCGTGGTGACGATGTCAGCGCCGCGCACGGCCTCGGCAATCGACTGGGCGCGAATGATCTTCAGCTCGCTGAATTCGGCCAGGTTGCGGATCAGCTTGTCGGTGGCCGCCGGATCGATATCGTAGGCGACGATTTCTTCAATGCCCAGATGCTTGTGAAATGCCAGGGCCTGAAACTCGCTCTGCGCGCCGTTGCCGATCAGCGCCATGCGCCGCGAACCGGGCCGTGCCAGCGCCTGTGCAGCCATCAGCGAGGTGGCCGCCGTACGCAGCGCCGTGGCCACGGTCAATTCCGACAGCAGCACCGGGTAACCGGTGTCGACATCGGCCAATACACCAAAGGCCATGACCGTGTGCAGGTTACGTGCGGTGTTGCCGGGGTGGCCATTAACGTACTTGAACGCATAGCGGCTGTTATTGGAGACCGGCATCAGTTCAATAACGCCCACGTCGGAATGATTGGCGACGCGGGCCGACTTTTCAAACTCTGGCCAGCGCATGAAGTCACTGCGAATCGCCGCGGCCAGTTCACCGATAAAGGTGCCCACACCAATACTTTCAACCAGCCTGGACATGGTCGGCACATCAATAAAGCACGTCATCTAAACCTCCGGATCACTTTAAGGAATTGACGCATGAAACAGAAAACTGCCGTGCGTCGTCATCAGGCAGAAAGTGTGAGCGCGCGGGCGGCCAGAATGAAGTGAGCATCCTGACAATTTAATCCTTATCCTGATCATATTGATCAGTCTTATTGGCACTTTGAACAACCAGGTACTTTTATGGACGACATTGACCGCGCCCTTGTCTCGCTGCTACGCGATAACGCGCGCCTGCCGGTGGTCACGCTGGCGAAGAAACTGCGGGTGGCCCGCGCTACCGTCCAGAACCGCATGGCGCGCCTTGAAGAGGACGGCATCATTGCCGGTTACACCGTGCGCCTGCGGCCCGATTCCCAGGACCACGGCATTCGCGCAATCACCAGCATCGGCATCAGCGGCCACCACGCCGCCGAGGTCAAGCGGGCGTTGCGCGGGCACCCGCAGGTGGTGGCCATTCACACCACCAACGGCCGCTGGGACCTGATGGCCGAATTACGCGCCGACACCCTGGAAGCCTTCGACAAGGCCCTGCACTCCATTCGTTCGATCCAGAACATCACCAATACCGAGACCAGTATTTTGCTGTCGACCTACAAAATGTAAGCCCCCATGAGCAAAGTGCCAGAAAAACCGGCCGATTTGCGCACTCTGCCATGTTCTGGTTGGCACAGGGTGATGGCAAACTTTAACGACCCGCTCAAACCGCATTAATAAGAACAGTACAACTGCATCGCTTACCCACTGCCAGATTGCGTGAAACAAGTGCCCGGCACGCCGAACACGTGTTTCACGTCACCGTCATAACGACTAATAAAAGGAAGAAGGCATTGACTCTCAAACTGACTGCGTGCTCGTTAATTGCAGGCGCACTTATGCTGTCCGCTATTGCCCAGGCACGCCCTTATGAAGAAGTTCGCCACAGCGGAAAGATCCTGATTGCCACCGGCGGCGAGTTCCCGCCTTTCAACTATTTCGAGGGGCGTAAACTGTCAGGCTTTGAAATCGAGATCGGTGACGCGGTCGTCAAGCGCATGGGCCTTGAAGTGGAATGGAAGACCCTCGGTTTCGACTCCCTGCTCGCCGGCTTGCAGCAGGACCGATGGGACATGGTGCTGTCCTCGCACGGCATGACCGAGGAGCGTGCCAAGGCGGTGACCTTCCTGGCGCCGCACTATTGCT
Organism: Pseudomonas sp. HP_08; assembly: GCF_055284095.1. Lineage (NCBI taxonomy): Bacteria > Pseudomonadati > Pseudomonadota > Gammaproteobacteria > Pseudomonadales > Pseudomonadaceae > Pseudomonas > Pseudomonas sp. HP_08. The sequence goes on from NZ_JBTOQC010000013.1 coordinate 79,678, forward strand.
CCGGTGGCTCGATCGTCTCGCGTGACCCGGCCATTCGCAGCATCGCCGACCTGAATGGCAAGCTGATTGCCATTCAGACCGGGTCAACCTACGCCGACAACGTGCGCAACCTGACCCAGCCCAGGGAAATCAAGAACTACCCGCAGGACCGCGATGCGCGCACCGCGCTGGCCACCGGCCGCGCCGAGGCCTGGGTCACCGACAAGTTCGTCGCGCTGGCCGCGATCAAGGCGGCGCCCAACGCCAGGCTGCAACTGGGCGACCTGTTGTTTGTCGAGAAAATCGCCGGTGCCGTGAGCAAAGACAACACCGGTCTTGCCGAGGCCTACAACAAGGCACTGGCCGAGATCATGAGCGACGGCACCTATGAAGCCATTTCCAGACGCTACTTCGGTGAAGACGTGCGCTGCCGCTGAACGAGCGGCCATCACACGGTCCTTTTTGTCTGAACAAGAGCGATAACACCATGACTTTCCTCTTCTCGAGCTGGCCAAAATCCTGGTCACGCCAACAGCGGAGCACCCTGGCCATTGCATCGGGGGTGACGCTCCTGATGCTCGCCATGTGGCTGATCGCGATTCCGCTTTCGTATGTACCGGAGCCCATCGCCTCGAATGCGGCCATGTTTGCCGACGGCACCCGCACCACCCTCAAGATGACCCTGGTGGCCGCGGTATTCGGCATCCTGCTGGGGCTGATGGCGGCCCTGGGAAAACTGTCCGGCTTTGCGCCGGCGCGCTACCTGGCCGGGTTCTATATCTGGATCATTCGCGGCACCCCGCTGCTGGTGCAGATCCTGTTCGTGTTCCTGGCGTTGCCGGTGCTGCTGCCCTGGCTGGTGCTGGATGACTTCACCTCGGCCTGCGTGGCGCTGGCCTTCAATGCCGGCGCCTACAACGCCGAATCGATCCGCGCCGGCCTACTCGCGGTGCCACGCGGGCAGACCGAGGCCTCGCGCTCGCTCGGCCTTTCGCGCGGCTACACCTTCTTCGACGTGGTGTTCCCGCAGGCCTTCAAGATTTCCCTGCCGCCACTGGTGAACAACTTCATTGCCTTGCTCAAGGACTCGTCGCTGGCCTACGCCATCGGTGTGGTGGAGCTGACCAACGTCGGCAACCGCTTGCAGGCGGCGACCTTCGAACCGCTGCCGGCATTGATGACGACAGCCCTGATCTATCTGCTGCTCACCACACTGCTCACGCAGATTTCCAGTGCCGTGGAAAAACGTATGGATGTCGAGGGTCGCCAATCATGACTGCCACCAGCAATGTGTTGATCGAAGTGCGCAACCTGCACAAGTATTTCGGCACCCACCATGTTTTGCAGAACGTCTGCACCGAGTTCCGCGCCGGTGAAGTGACGGTGATTGTCGGTGCGTCGGGTTCCGGCAAAAGTACCCTGCTGCGCACGCTCAATCGCCTGGAACGCCATGACAAGGGGCAGATCATCATCGATGGCACCGAAGTCGACGACAACAACAAGCGCCTTGATCGACTGCGCCAGGATGTCGGCATGGTGTTCCAGCAATTCAACCTGTTCAGCCACCTCAGCGTACTCGACAACATCACCCTCGCCCCCCGGCGCATGCGCGGCATGCGCCGCCCGGAAGCCAACGAGCGGGCCATGGAATTGCTGCGCCGGGTCGGCCTGCAGGATCACGCGCACAAGCACCCGTACTCACTGTCTGGCGGGCAGCAACAGCGGGTGGCCATTGCCCGCGCCCTGGCCATGCAGCCGCGGGTGATGCTGTTCGATGAGCCGACCTCGGCGCTGGACCCGGAGATGGTCAAGGAAGTGCTGGATGTCATGCGCGAGCTGGCGTCGTCGGGCATGACCATGATCGTGGTCACCCACGAAATGGGCTTTGCCCGGGAGGTGGCCGACCGGGTGATGTTCTTCGATCAGGGCCGGATCGCCTTCGACGCCTCGCCCGAGGCGTTTTTCCAGCGCGACCATGAGAACCCGCGCATCAACTCGTTCCTGAGTCGCGTGCTCAATCAGTGACCGCCTCGATGCCGGCGCTTTACGGCGCCGGCATCGGCTCCAGCGCGCGCTGGAACGACTCGAGAAAAATACGCTCGGCGCGGTTCATGCGCTGCTCGCGGTTCCACATCAGGAACACATCGACATCGACCACACCGTCCGCCGGCGGCAAGCGCCAGATCAGGCCGTTGTGCAGGTCGATATCCACCAGGTGCTCGGGCAGACAACCGATGCCGTAGCCGGCAATGATCAGCCGGCGAATCTCTTCAAAGCTCGATGACGACGCCACGATCTTGCCGGTGAAGCCCTGCTGGTCCCTGAACACGGTCAGCGGCGAAAGGTTGCCGCCAATCTGGTCGCTGGTAAAGCTGACGAAATTCTCCCCCTGCAACGCCTCGAGCGGCAAACGCCGCTGACCAAACAATCGGTGGCGCTTGCCACAGAAGAACGCATAGCGCTGGCGCAACAGGCGCCGCTGCTCCAGGCGGGCCTGCGGAAAACGGCACAAGCCCAGGCCGACGGTCGCGGTCTTCTGGTTGAGCGAGCTCTGGATATCGGAGCTGCGCATGACCTCGATTTCCAGTTCGACACGTGGATGATCACGGTGAAACTGCACCAGAAAATCATCGTACAGCGCCGATTGCACCTGGCTGATGGTCAGCATGCGCACCTTGCCGACGATGTCGTCCTCGGGATTTTTCACCGTGGCCGCCAGCCGCGAGACATTGCCGTAGATCTCCTCGGCGATGCGCAACACTTCTTCGCCTGCCGGCGACATATCGAAACGCGGCCCCCGGCGCAGGATCAGCGTGCATTCCAGTTGTTCCTCCAGGCGCTTGAGCGACTGGCTGACGGCCGACTGGGTGATGAACAAGCGCGCGGCCGCCCGGCTGATGCTTTTTTCCTGGCCAATCGCCAGAAAGGTTCGCAGCAGGTTCCAGTCCAGCCGGTCATTGAGAAAGCGTCTGCCCTGCCAGTCTTGCCCCGTGGGCGGTAGGTCTTGATCACTCATGCGGCACCATTAGTAGCAGGCCTAATAATTAGAATAAGTATTAGCAAATTGATTAAACATCGAGGTTAAGGGATAAAGCCTGCAAGCGCCACAGAGCGCACCGTGACAGCTTTAGAACCCTGCCAGAAAGACAAAAGCCAAGGGCCTTGTATGCGTACTACATCGACACAACCACGCCGTGCGGCCGCCGCTGCCTTCGTCGGTACCACCATCGAATTCTATGATTTCTATATCTACGCCACGGCCGCGGCGCTGATTCTTGGCCAGGTGTTTTTTCCCAGTGACAACCCGGCGCTGAGCACCCTCGCCGCCTTCGGCACCTTTGCCGTCGGCTTTATCGCCCGGCCGTTGGCAGGCATGGTCTTCGGCCATCTGGGCGATCGCCTGGGCCGCAAGAAAATGCTGCTGTTCACCATGGTGTTGATGGGCCTGGCCACCACCGGCATCGGCTTGCTGCCCGGTTATGCCAGTGTCGGCATCTGGGCGCCGATCGGCCTGGTGATCCTGCGCATCGTGCAGGGCATTTCGGTAGGCGGCGAATGGGGCGGAGCGGTGCTGATGGCCAGCGAACATGCGCCGGCAAAGCGCAAGACCTTCTATGCCTCGTTTGCGCAACTGGGCAGCCCGGCCGGCCTGCTGCTGGCGCTGATCGCCTTTCGCCTGGTCACTTCGCTGGAACCTGAGCAGTTTGCCGAATGGGGCTGGCGCCTGCCGTTTCTGGCCAGCGGCGTGTTGATGCTGATCGGCCTGGCGATTCGCTTCGGCGTCGAAGAGTCGCCCGAGTTCAAGCAGGTCAGCGAATCGGGCACGACGTCCCGCTATCCGGTGCTTGAGGTGGTGAAAACCTGCTGGCGGCAGATTTTCTTTGCGGCGTGTGCGGTGACCATCGGTTCGGCCGGGTTCTTTTTCACCAACACCTTCATGATCACTTACGTGACCCAGTACCAGGGCATCTCGCGGGCGACGATTCTGGACTGCCTGTTTGTGGTCACCCTCATTCAATTCATCTCGCAGCCCTTGAGTGCCCTGCTGGCCGAGCGCATCGGCGAGGGCCGCTTCCTGATGCTGGCGGCCTTGCTGTCGATGGCCATGCCCTACCCCATGTTCCTGCTGGTCGGCACCCAGAACCTGGTGCTCATGACGCTGGGTATCGCCATGGCGGTGGTCACCCTGTCCGGCCTTTATGCGGTGATTGCCGGCTACATGGCCCAGGCGTTCCCGACGCATTTGCGCTACAGCGGCATCTCTCTGGCCTACCAGTTGATCTGCGCCATCGCCGGCGGCACCACACCGATCATCGGCACGCTGCTGGCCTCCCGATTCGCCGGCCAGTGGTTGCCACTGGCCCTGTTCTTCAGCGTGCTGGCGGGCCTGTCACTGTTTGGCGTGTGCGGCCTTGCCCGTCTGCGCCAGGACACCCTGGCCCAGCCCCGCGCGGCCTTTTAAACAGGAGTTTTTATGTTGAAGCCCGAAATTCTCAACCCGCTGCAATGGCAGGCACGCTGTGAACTGGCGGCCCTGTACCGGTTGATCGCCTACTTTCGCATGACCGACCTGATCGACACGCACATCACCTTGCGCGTACCGGGTGATGAGCATCACTTTCTGATCAACCGCTACGGCGTGGCCTTCGATCGCATGAAAGCCAGCGACCTGGTGCTCATCGATGAACACGGCCGGCTGGTCGAGGGCGATCCGGCGCGCAGCCGGGTCAACGCCGCAGGCTTTGTGATTCATTCGGCCATTCACATGGCCCGCCCTGACCTGACCTGCGTGATCCACACCCACACCGCCGCCGGCATGGCCGTCGCCGCGCAAGAGCAAGGCCTGTTGCCGATCAGCCAGCATGCGCTGAAGTTCTACGGCAAGCTGGCCTACCACACCTATGAAGGCATCGCCCTGTCACTGGATGAGCGCGAGCGTCTGGTCGCCGACCTTGGCCCGCACAAGGCCATGATCCTGCGTAACCACGGCCTGCTGGCGGCCGGCAATGGCGTGGCCCAGGCCTTTCACGAGATCCACTTTCTCGAACGTGCCTGCCAGGCCCAGATCCAGGCGCTGGCCGGTGGCGGCACACTGGTTTACCCAAGCCCTGAGGTGTGCAGCCTGACCGCGCAGCAGTTCGACCGCGATGAGGCCGAAGAAATCATCCAGTTGAGCTGGGAGGCGGCCCTCACCCTGATCGAAGACCAGCGCGAGTCGTACTGCTCATGACCACTCTCGTTCTGCTCAGTCGCGACACGCTGTTGCTGGGCCAATTGCAGGCTGCCTTCGCCGAACACGCGCCTGCGCTGCACGTGGTGCTGGCCGATGACCCGGCCGCCGTCGAAGCCGAAGTCGCTGCCTGCTGGTATCCGCCGGCCGGCAGCCTGGCACGCTTGCCGCGCCTGCGCCTGGTGCATTCGGTGGCCGCCGGTGTCGATCATCTCGGCACTGACAGCAGTGGCCCGAACGTGCCGACGTGCCGTGTGGTCGACCCCGATCACCGGCGCGGCATGACCGAATACATTCGCTGGTGCGTGCTGCATTACCACCGCGACTTTGACCGGGTCACCGCGCAACAGCGGCGTAACCTGTGGCAGCGGCACCCGCAACGCCCGGCCGCGGCGTTCAGGGTCGGGGTCATGGGCCTGGGCTCACTGGGCGCGGCCATCGCCGAAGACCTGGCCGGTGCCGGCTACGACGTTCGCGGCTGGGCCCGTGGCGCGCGGACGCTGCACGGCGTGGCCTGTCATCACGGCGAGGCCGGTTTCGAGGGGTTTCTCGATGGCCTGGACCTGCTGGTCAACCTGTTGCCCCTGACCGATGCCACACGCGGCATCCTCAACCGCCGCACCTTCGCGCACCTGGCGCCAGGGGCGGCCATCGTCAATGGCGGGCGTGGCGCTCACCTGCTGATCGATGACCTGCACAGCGCGCTCGCCGAAGGCCGGTTGCGCGGCGCGGTGCTGGATGTCTTCGAGCACGAGCCGCTGCCGGCCGATCACCCGCTGTGGCAAATGCCCGGCGTGGTGATTACCCCGCACATGGCCTCGGCCGCCTCGCATGCCTGCATCGCCCGCCAGGTCGCAGAAAACACCCGTCGCCTGCTCGCAGGCCTTGAACTGAACAACCGGGTTGACCCGACCCTGGGTTACTGACCCCCGTGTGTAGGAGCGCGCTTGCCCGCGACCGAGTGCGCTAGCGCTCGCAAGATCTGCGAAACGCTGAAAGTTTACGACTGTGAGATCTGCGAAACGCTGAAAGTTTACGGCTGTGAGATCTGCGAAACGCTGGAAATTTACGACTGCTAACGCAGCCGGTCGCGGGCAAGCGCGCTCCTACAGGGGCGTGGCTGTTACTGATTGGCACTGATATGTAGGAGGTATTGCATGAACCTGTTGAACTGCAACGGCGAACGCCTGTGGAGCAGCCTGATGGACATGGCTCAGGTTGGCGCCACCGCCAAGGGCGGCAATTGCCGGCTGGCGTTGTCGGCCGAAGACAAGGCTGGCCGCGAGCTGTTCATGGGCTGGTGCCGCGAGGCCGGCATGAGCCTGGCATTCGATGCCATCGGCAACCTGTTCGCCCGTCTTCCGGGGCTTGATGACAGCCTGCCGCCGGTGGTGATGGGCAGCCATCTGGACACCCAGCCCAAGGGCGGTCGCTTCGATGGCATCTATGGCGTGTTGTGCGGCCTGGAAGTGGTGCGCAGCCTCAACGAGCAAGGCCTCAAGAGCCCGCGCCCGATCGAGATTGCCGTGTGGACCAACGAAGAAGGCGCACGCTTTACCCCGGCCATGTTCGGCTCGGCCGTGTTCACCGGATCGCTGGAGTTGCAGACGGCGCTGGATGCACGGGATGCAGGCGGCATCAGCGTCGCCCAGGCCCTGGACAGCACCGGTCATGTCGGTGAGCAGGCCTTCAAGCGGCCTTTCGATGCCTATTTCGAGGCGCACATCGAACAAGGTCCGATTCTGGAAGACAACGGCCTGCCGGTCGGTGTCGTGACCGGTGGCCAGGCCATCTGCTGGCTGGACGTGCAGGTCAAGGGCATGAGTGCGCACGCCGGCACCACGCCGATGGCACTGCGCAAGGATGCCCTGTTCGGCGTCGCTGAAATGGCCGCGCAACTCGAAGCCATGGCTGGCGGCTTCAGCCCCAAGGGACTGGTGACCATCGGCCAGCTGGACATTGCCAAGTCGTCACGCAACACCATTGCCGGCAACGTGACGTTCACCGTTGACCTGCGCCACCCTGACGACTCGCAGATCGCGCTCATGGAGCAGCAGGTGCATGAGCATTTCCAGCGTGTGGCCGAGCGTCGTGGCCTGCACCTTTCAATCACCCGCCACTGGCTGAGCCCGGCCACACCGTTCGATCCCGAATGCGTGGCGGCGGTGCGCCGTGCGGTCGAGGCGCTGGGCTATGCGCATCAGGACATCGTCAGCGGTGCCGGCCACGACGCGATCCTGCTGGCCCGCCATTGCCCCACCACCATGATTTTCATTCCGTGCGTCGGCGGCCTGAGCCACAACGAAGCCGAAGACGTGTTGCCGGACGACGCGCGCATGGGCTGCGACGTGCTGCTCAACGCCGTCGCCGAGCGGCTGATGCGCTAAGGCTTCCCATGCGCTGAGGCTCCTCATGCGCTGAGGCTGCGCCAACAAAGGCACGTTAAGTGCCGGTTCTAACAATGACTGATTGAAGTGCCCGCACGCGGGCGCTTGCACCTCCCTGCTGCCCACAAAAACACCATCCGTTGAGCACCGCTCATTTTGGAGACATAAGGCATGAACAGTACTGCGTGCATACAAGACCCGGCTTCGGTCAACCAGGCCCCGGTCAACATGAAAAAAGTCGCCGTCGCCAGCGTCATCGGCACCACCGTGGAATGGTATGACCTGTTCGTCTTCGCCACGGCGTCGGCACTGGTCTTCAACAAGATCTTCTTTCCGGCCTTCGATGCGCTGGTCGGCACCTTGCTGGCGTTCGGCACGTTCGCGTCGGCCTACGGTGCGCGCATTGTCGGTGCGGCGCTGTTCGGTCACTTCGGCGACAAGCTGGGACGCAAGTCGATGCTGTTGATTTCGCTGCTGGTCATGGGCGCCGCCACCTTTGCCATCGGCCTGTTGCCGGACTATGCCGCCATCGGCATCTGGGCACCGATCCTGCTGCTGACCCTGCGCATCATTCAGGGCCTGGCGCTGGGCGGTGAATGGGGCGGCGCGGTGTTGATGGCGGTCGAGCATGCACCGGCGCATCAACGTGGGCTGTATGGCTCGTGGGTGCAGATCGGCGTTCCGGCCGGGACCCTGATCGCCAACCTGGCCTTTCTGGCGATTGCCGCCTGGCTGCCGCCCGAAGATCTGCTGGCCTGGGGCTGGCGCATTCCGTTTCTGGCCAGCGCCTTGCTGATCGCGGTGGGCCTGTACATTCGCCTGAACATTCACGAAACACCGGTGTTCAACCAGGAGAAGAAAACCGCCGCACCGGCGAAGCTGCCGCTGGCCGAGATGTTTCGCAAGTACTGGAAGCAGGTGCTGCTGGGCGGCATCGCCACCATGTCCACCGGCGCCTCGTTCAACATCATCGTCGCCTTCGGCCTGACCTATGGCACCCAGACCCTGGGCTTCAGCCGCCCGACCATGCTCAGTGTGGTGCTGGCCTCATGCGCCTTGTGCATCGTCCTGCTGCCGGTGTTCGGCGCGCTGTCCGACCGCTACGGGCGCAAGCCGGTGATCATCGCCGGCATCGTCGCCGAAGCGCTGGTGGCGTTCCCGATGTTCTGGCTGATGGACACCCGCGAACTGCCGCTGGTGTTTCTCGGCTACATGCTGCTGATGACCGCCTTTGCCGCCAACTACGGCCCTATCGCCACCTTCCTCGCCGAACTGTTCGGCACCGGGGTGCGTTATTCCGGGCTGTCGGTGTCGTACATGCTCTCCGGCCTGCTGGGCAGCGCCGCCACGCCGATCGTGACCACAGCCTTGCTGGCCTGGACCGGCAAGGGCTCATCGGTGGCCTGGTACATGATCGGCTCGGCCGCGATCTCGCTGATTGCCCTGCTGTTGCTGACCGAAACGTTCAAGCGCGATCTGACCCGTGCCAACAAGCCGTGACCCAAGGAGCAACCCCCATGAAACGCATCAATGCAGCGACCGGCAGCATCGGCCCGGTGGGCCCTTACTCGCAGGCCGTGATCAGCGGCCATCTGGTGTTCACCGCCGGACAGATTCCGGCCAGCGGCGATTTCGCCTCGCAGCCTGAAAGCTTCGAAGACCAGGTGCGCCAGACCTTGCGCAACCTGGAGGCGATCCTGCTCGCGGCGGGCTCCGATTTCGATCATGTGATCAAGGTCAACGGCTACCTCACCGATCCTGCGCAACTGGAGCCGTTCAACCGCGTCTACAGCGAAGTGCTGGGCCACGCGCCACCGGCCAGGACCACGGTCTGCGTAGCGTTGTGGGGCGTGGCACTGGAGATCGACTGCGTCGCCGAACTGATCAGCGCACAGGGCACTCAAGCATGACCGACCTCAACCTGCTGCAAAAACTGCAGCGCGTCAGCTTCGCCACATTGGGGCACTTCATGGAGCACGGCTTTGTCAGCCCGGTGATTGCCGCGCAGTTGCAGGGCGTCAAGGTCATCGGCAGGGCCAGAACCCTGCGGGTCGGCAACGCCGATGCCCTCGCCGTCAATCAGGCACTGGCCAGCCTGCAAGCCGGCGAGGTGCTGGTCATCGACATGCAGGGTGACCACCGGCACGCCTGCGTCGGCACCGTCACCGCCTGCGCGGCGACCGCCCAGGGCGCACAGGCCATCGTCGTCGATGGCGTGATCACCGACCTGGCGGAACTGCGTCAGGCCGGCCTGCCGGTGTTTGCCCGTGGCACCAGCCTGCTGACCACCAAGCTGCGCAGCGACCCGGGCAGCGCCCACAACGTCGCGGTGCATTGCGCTGGCGTGACGGTGCTGCCGGGCGACTGGGTGCTGGGCGATGACAACGGCGTATTGATCGCCTCGACCTCAGCGCTCGAGGCGGTCATCGACAGCGCACTGGCCAGCGATGCCGCCGAGCCGTCGTTGCTGGCGCGGATCAGGCATGGCGAACCGCTCGAGCAGGTGCTGCGCTTGTCGTGAGCGCTGCCGCTCAATACACATCGCGCAAATAACGCTTCTGCTCACTCATCGAACGCCAGTAGTCCGTGGCTTTTTCCGCGCTGAGCCCGCCGTGGCTCTGCGCGACCTGGCGCAGGGCCTGATCGACATCCTTGGCCATGCGGCTGGCATCGCCGCAGATGTACAGCTGCGCGCCTTCCTGCAACCAACGCCATAGCTCGGCACCTTGTTCGGCGATGCGGTCCTGCACATAGATTTTTTCGTGCTGGTCGCGGGAAAACGCCAGGCTCAGCTGGGTCAGCAGACCATCCTTGTGCAGGCCTTCCAGCTCGTCGCGATAATAGAAGTCGCTCGCGGCATGCTGCTCGCCAAAGAACAACCAGTTCTTGCCGGTATCACCACGGGCCCGACGCTCTTGCAGAAAGGCCCGGAACGGTGCCACGCCGGTGCCGGGGCCAATCATGATCATCGGCAGATCGCTCTTGGCCGGGGCGCGGAAATGCTTCGACGGTTGCAGGAACACCGGGACATTCAGCTGTTCGGCACGGTCAGCCAGAAAGGTCGAGCAAACACCCTTGCGCTTGCCATAACGCACCGCCGCCACGGTGAGGTGCACCTCCTGCGGGTGGGCCTTGGCGCTGGACGAAATCGAATACAACCGCGGTTGCAGGCGCTTGAGCGCACCCAAAAGCTCAGTGGCCGAACAGTCGACCGGGAACTCGTGCAGCACATCGGCCAGTTGCCGGCCCCATAGCCAGTCTTTCAGTTCAGCCTTGCGCTCATCACCGAGCAGCGCTTTCAAGGCCGGATTGCTGCTGCGCTGGGCAATGAATGCCAAGGCCTCGTTGCTTGGGCGGGCAATTTCGTAGTGCTCGGTCAGGGCCTGACGCAGCGGTACATCACCGACCTTGTCGACGCTGATGCACGCATCGGCATTGAGGTGCGTCAGTGCAAGCAGTTCGTCGACCAGCTCCGGGCAGTTGCGCGGCCAGACGCCCAGCGCATCACCGGCTTCGTAATGCAACCCGGAACCGGCCAGGTCCAGGGAAAACATGCGCGTGTCTTTATGGGCACTCTGGCTATTGAGGCGCAGGTTGGTCAGCAAGCGGGCATTGAACGGCGCGGTTTTGCTGATCGCCACCGTCGGTTTTTCGGCAACCACGGCAGGCGCGGCAACCGGCTGTAGCTGACCAGGCTTCAAGGCGTCTTGCAGCGCATTGAGCCAGCGCTCGGCCGGCGCCTCGAATTCGGTGTCGCAGTCCACCCGCTCCAGCAGCCGTGTGGCGCCCAGTTCCTGAAAGCGCAGGTCGAGCTTCTTGCCGTGCTGGCAGAACTGATCGTAATTGGGATCGCCCAAGGCCAGAACGGCAAAGCGCAACGACTCCAGGCGCGTATCAATGCGGCTCAAACCGCTCCAGAAACCTTCACCATTGTCCGGCGGATCGCCGTCGCCGAAGGTGCTGCTGATCAAGGCCAGGTTGCTCGCACTGGTCAGCTTGCCGGGTGCAAAGTCCGCCATTGCGCTCAGTTCCACCGCCATGCCCGCCTCACGCAGGCGCGTGGCAAAGCGTTCGGCCAGCGCTTCGGCGTTGCCGGTTTGCGACGCCCAGAGCAGGGTCAAAGCCGGTTTATGCTCGGCCACCGGCGCGGCTGGCAATTGCGCGTCGTGGCTCAGTTGCGCCGTAGCGGTGCCGGTGCGGCTGAACAAGCCACCCAGTACGCCGTCCAGCCACAAGCGTGTTGCGGTGGCCATTGGCGCATTGGGCGGCAGCGTCGGCACACCCGCAATCTCACGCCCGGCACTGGATTTGAGGCCGCTGAGAAATCCGGCCAGGTAGAGGCGTTCGCCATCGTTCAACGCTGGCGCAGGCACGCTACTGATACCGGCGATTTCGGCAAATGCCTCGATGCTGGGCATGGCAAGTTCCTCTGAAGATGGGGCAGAAAGGGGCGACTGAACGGTTGCGGGTGCCGGGACATCGAGAAACTGATGGTCGATCAGTTCGACCCGTTGCAGCGCGACGGCGCAGAACTTGAATTCGGGCTGCTGCGAAATCGGATCGATCGCGTCGTTGGTCACCGCGTTGATCGCCAGGTTTTCACCGAACACATCGTTCCAGTGAAACGGCGCAAAGCAGTTGCCCTGGCGCACCCGGTCCGTCACCACCGCCGGCAATACCGCGCGACCGCGCAGCGAGCGGACCTCGACATGATCCTTGTCCTTGATGCCGAAACTGGCGGCGTCTTCCGGGTGGATCTCGACAAACGGGCCAGGGTTGAGTTTGTTCAGCGTGGCGATCTTGCCGGTCTTGGTCATCGTGTGCCACTGATGCTGCAAACGGCCGGTGTTGAGTACGAACGGAAAGTCCTTGTCGGGCATTTCCGCCGGCTGCATGTGCGGCCGCGCCAGGAAGATGCCTTTGCCGCGCTCGGTGGCAAACACAATTGGCGGCTGGCTTCCGTCGGCCTCGACCTTGAGCTTCTGGCTGATGCCGTTGTTCAGGTAACGGATCGGGCTTCGATCAGGCGCATCAATGCTCGCGCAGGGCCATTGCAACGGTTGCTCGCGCAGGCGCGCATAGCTTGCACCGCGAATGTCATAACCGGTCTTGGGGTTCCAGGCGCGCTTGATCTCTTCAAAAACCTCCTCTGCCGAGGCATAGGTGAACGCCTCGGCAAAGCCCATTTCACAGGCTACCCGGGCGATGATCTGCCAGTCGGGCAGTGTTTCACCGGGCGGCTCGACGGCCTTTTGCATCAGGGTAAGGTTGCGCTCGGAGTTGATCATCACCCCTTCGGCTTCGGCCCACAGCGCGCCGGGCAACAGGATGTCGGCGTAGCGGTTGGTCTCGGTGTCGAGAAACGCATCCTGGGTGATGACCAGTTGCGCCTTCTGCAAGCCTTCGATGACCTTCTGGCGGTTGGGCACGGTCGCCACCGGGTTGGTGCAGATCACCCAGCAGGCCTTGATATCGCCAGCGCCCATTTGCTCGAACATCGCTACCGTGCCGCCACCGGTTTTCTGCGTCAGGCTGCCCGGCTCGATGCCCCACAAGTCTTCGATGAACATCCGGTCGGCCTCGACCAGTACCGAGCGCTGCCCCGGCAGGCCTGGGCCCATGTAGCCCATTTCCCGACCGCCCATGGCGTTGGGCTGGCCGGTCAGGGAAAACGGCCCGCTGCCCGGACGGCAGATCGCACCGGTGGCCAGGTGCAGGTTGCACAACGCATTGGTGTTCCAGGTGCCGTGGGTGCTCTGGTTAAGGCCCATGGTCCAGCAACTCATCCACTCGCCCGCCTGGCCAATCCATCCGGCGGCCTGGCGAATATCGGCCTCGGGAATGCCGGTGATTTCAGCGACCTTGTCTGGCGGATAGTCTTCAAGAAACTCGGGCATGACCTCCCAGCCCTCGGTAAACGCGGCGATGAAGGCCGGATCGGTGTGGCCGTTTTTCACCAGCAGGTGCAGCAGGCCATTGAGCAGCGCCAGGTCCATGCCCGGTTTGATTTGCAGGAACAACCCCGCCTTGTCGGCGGTGGCGCTGCGCCGGGGATCGACCACGATCAGCTTCGCGCCGGCCTTGACCCGGTCCATCATGCGCAGGAACAGAATCGGATGACAGTCGGCCATGTTGGCGCCGATCACGAAGAACAGGTCGGACGTGTCAAAGTCCTGATAAGACCCCGGCGGTCCGTCGGAGCCCAATGAAAGCTTGTAACCACTGCCGGCACTGGCCATGCACAACCGCGAGTTGGACTCGATGTTGTTGGTGCGCACAAAGCCTTTGGCAAGCTTGTTGATCAGGTACTGGGACTCCAGCGACATTTGCCCGGACACATAAAACGACAGGGCATCAGGCCCATCGGCATCAAGGATTTCACGCAGGCGCCGGGCGGTTTCGCTGATTGCTGTATCAACGCCGGTGCGCACCGGATCGCGGTTGCGCTCCTGGCGCAAATAGGCATATTCCATGCGCCCGGACTTGGCGAGGGCCTGGCCACTGGTATTGCCCTTGGTGCACAGGCGACCGAAGTTGGTCGGGTGGGTCTTGTCGCCCGCGACCTTGACCACCACGTTGTCTTCGACCTGCATGACGATGCCGCACCCCACACCACAATAGGGACAGACGCTGCGTACGGTGTTGCTGGCCATGGTCACCCCCACCCAAAAAATAACGTGTGCGTTTCTGGAAGGCCAGAAACGCAAAAGCGCCCTGTCACCCGTCTGCCGAAACAGGGGGAAACACGGCGCCTTTGTCGTAAGTGTGCAGTCAGCGTTGACTGCTTTGCCAAGGTGACAAGCAAGTCACGGGCCAAATGGGGATGGCGCGCGCGGGGGATGGGATTTACGGCGCTTGAACAACTTTAGCGCACCGCTATATGCACTTTTATATAGCGAACGATCAAAGCGCTCGCACCAGATCAGCGCGCAGCGCCGACAGGCATCTCGACCAGTAACCCTTCAACCTGCGTGGTCAACAGCCGCTGCCCCGCCAGCCGGCCCATGACCCGCTCGACGATCTCCATCCGCGCGACCGCCGCGTCGCGCAGGCTTTGCATCGATTGCAGGGCCTCATCGGACTGCGCCAGGCCGCTGCGTGCCGAGGCGCCCAACTGATCGATGCCGCCGCGGGCTTCATCGGCGGTGCGTTCCAGGCTCTGGGCGATCTGGTGAATCTGCGCGCTGGAGTCGGTCACGCGCCGCGACAGGTTGCGCACTTCATCGGCGACCACGGCAAAGCCGCGGCCATGGTCACCGGCGCGGGCCGCCTCGATGGCGGCATTCAACGCCAGCAGGTTGGTTTGCCGGGCGATGTCCTGAATGCTGCCGACCAGCGCACTGATTTGCACGGACTGGCCGCCCAGTTCATCGAAGGAATGCGCCAGCTGGCCCATGGACTGGTCCAGCTCACCGAGGATTTTCGCCGAAGCCTGAATGCTCTGCGCGCTGGCGTTGACCTTGCCGCCGGCCTCGCGCGCCATTTGGTTGGCCAAGCGCATGTCCTGTTCAGTGGCATGAATCGCCTGGGCCAGCTCGCCCAGGCTGCTGTGCAGACGCGGGTCGAGCGCGGCCGGCTCGGGCACATTAACGGCTTCGATCAGGGTGGTGCGCGGCGCAATCAGCGGTTCGACCGGCACCTCGACGCGCACCTCGATCGTCTGCACCTTGTCGAAGTGATACAGCCAGCCTGCGGCAATCAGCGCCAGCACGCTGAGGCTCAGGCAAAGAGTGAGATGCCCGGGGTACAGGCCGGCGAGCACACAGGCCAGCACGGCAAGGGTTTGTACAACGGCGGCAAGGCGCAAGCGGGTATTGGCGGCGTGCATGATTGTTCTCATTGTTGTTATTGGAATGGGTCAGCAAACGCAAAAAACCGGACCGGCCAATGAAGGCGGGCCCGGAGGGGACGCATGAATCGACGGCGTGATCAGGCGTCCTGCAAGGCCCGTGGCCGGGAACTGCGCTGCTCGGCGTCAAACTCGACGGCTTTCTGCAACTGGAAGTCGAACGTCATCTCGGCGTAGCGGCCTTCGATGCCGCGTGCGCCGTCTTCACGGAACAGCACTTCGCCGACCAGGCCGTCGCGGGTGGCGTAGGCGAAGTCGTCCCACAGGTATTTCTCGCCCGACAGGTTGATCTGCGTGGTCAGGTGCCGGTGGCCCGGCGCCGAGATGAAAAAGTGTACGTGGGCCGGGCGCTGGCCGTGGCGGCCGAGCAAGTCCAGGCATTCCTGGGTCGGGCCTTGCGGGTCGCAGCCGTAGCCGGAAGGCACGATGGAGCGGGCACGGTAGCGGCCCTGTTCATCGGTGAGAATGCGCCGGCGCAGATTGTATTCCGACTGGCTCGGGTCGAAGAACGAGTACGTGCCCTTGGTGTTGGCCTGCCACAGATCGACGGTCGCGCCGGCCAATGGCTTGCCGTCCGGGTCGAGCACCTGGCCTTGCAGAAACATCACCGTGGCCACGCCGTCCTCGGAACCGTCGTCCAGGCGCGCTTCACCCTGGCTGATCGGGGCGCCGGCCACATACAGCGGGCCTTCGATGGTGCGCGGAGTGCCGCCGGTGAGGCCGGCCTGCTCGTCCTTGGCGTCCTGCAACAGGTCGAGAAAATGCTCGATGCCCAACCCTGCAACCAGCAGGCCGGCCTCGCTGCGTCCGCCCAGGCGGTTGAAATAGTCGACGGTTTTCCAGAATTCGTCTTCGCTGACGTCCAGGTCTTCGATGACGTTCGCCAGGTCCTGCAGCACGCGCAGGACGATGCTTTTGACGCGCGGACTACCGTCGTCGTTGCCGAAACCGGCCGCTTCTTCAAAGAATTTTTGCAGTTCTGGCGTATGGGAAATCTTCACGGTCATGCTGTTCACCTGTCTTGTTCTTGTTGAGCGTGCTTTTTGAAGCATTAAGGGTGCCTCTAAAAACGTAGGCGAGGCAGCCAGCGCAATACCGATGGCGGCCCCACAAAAACAGGCGAGGAAGCGGAGTTGACTGGTTGTCAATGAGCATTCTGAGCCTGTTTTTAACGCAGCGATGGCAACGCAGGTAGTTTTTAGAGGTGCCCTTAACCCAAGTCGCCACCGCCGACCGGCAAGGTCACGCCGGTGATGTACGAGGCGTCATCCGAGGCCAGGAACAGGATCGGGCCGACCTGTTCGTCGATCGTGCCGTAGCGCTTCATCTGGCTGCTGTCGAGGGTCTGGTCGATGATCTGCTGATACCAGACTTTCTCGTCTGCGCTCTGCTCGGCGCTGTTGCGCGGAATGCGCCGTGGCGGCGCTTCGGTGCCGCCGGGCGCGGTGGCATTGACGCGAATGCCGCGCTCGGCATTTTCAAATGCCAGGCACGCGGTCAGCGCATTGACGCCGCCCTTGGCCGCGCCGTACGGCACGCGGTTGATGCTGCGCGTCGCGATGGACGAGACGTTGACGATGGCGCCCTTGCCCTGGGCGAGCATGTGCGGCAAGGCCGCATGGCAGCACCACAGGGTCGGGAACAGCGAACGGCGCACCTCGGCCTCGATCTCGTGTTCGGCGTAATGCTCGAAAGGCTTGGCCCAGATCGTGCCGCCGACGTTATTGATCAGCACATCCAGACGCCCGAAGCGCTCCACGGCAGCGGCCATGACCCGGCTGCAATCGCTGTATTGCTCCAGGTCTGCGGTCAGGACCAGCACGTGCTCGGAAACCAGTTCAAAGACCAGCTCGGAGCGATCGACGGCCACGACTTGCGCGCCTTCCTGCACCAGCCGCTCGGCCAGCGTACGGCCGATGCCTTGCGCGGCACCGGTGACCACGACGACCTTGCCGATAAATCTCTTGCTCATGACAACCTCGTTAGTGTCAGGCCGCGCTGGCGGCGAATTTCTCGTAGTAGAAATTGCTCGGCGTCAGGCCCTGGTCGCGAATGTAGGTGCTGACCGCTTCGACCATTGGCGGCGGGCCGCACAGGTAGATGTCGACCTCGCCTTCGTTGAGGTGCCCGGCCTCGATGTGCTGGGTCACATAGCCCTTGTGCGGATGGCCGCTGTCGGGGCTGGCCACGCAGGCGCGCCAGGTAAAGTTCGGAATCCGTGCAGCAAAGGCTTCGAGTTTTTCCAGCTCGACCAGGTCGAAATCGTGGGTGACGCCGTAGATCAGGTGCACCGGATAGGCGCTGCCCTGCCCCTGCTCCACAAGGCCGGCGATTCTCTCCAGCATCGCGGTAAACGGCGCCAGCCCGGTGCCGCCAGCGAGCAACAGCAAGGGCCGCTTGATCTCGCGCAGGTAGAAGCTGCCCAGCGGCCCGGTCAGGCGCATGGCGTCGCCGGCCTTGGCAGTGCCGGTCAAAAAGCTGCTCATCAAACCGCCCGGCACGTTACGCACCAGAAAGCTGACCTCGCCGCCCTTTTGCAGCGAGCTGAAGGAATAGGCGCGGGTCTGCTCGCTGCCCGGCACTTGCAGGTTGACGTACTGGCCCGGCAAAAACGCCAGGCTGGCCAGCGCATCGCCCTTGATCGACAGCGCGATGGTGCTTTCAGACAGTTGGCGCACATCGCTGATCGCGGCGTCGAAGCTGGCTTGCTGGGTCTTGCACACCTGCGAGGACGCCGGAATGCGGATCACGCAGTCACTGGCGGCGCGCATCTGGCAGGTCAGTACATAGCCTTGTTCGGCTTCTTCCTCGGTCAGGGCGTCTTCGATGTATTCATCGCCCAGATCGTACTGGCCGGCCTCGGCGAAACATTTGCAGGTGCCGCAGGCGCCGTCGCGGCAGTCGAGCGGGATATTGATGCCCTGGCGGTAAGCGGCGTCAGCGACGGTTTCGCTGGCAGTGGCGTCGATGAAACGGGTCACCCCGTCCTCGAAATTCAGCGCGATATGAAAGCTCATGGTGCACCTTCAGATGTGGTAGACGTCGATGACCTGACGCACATAATCGTTTTTCAGCACGACCTTCTTGGCCTTGATCAGCGGTTGTTCGCCACGCATGTCGAGGGTGTAGAAACTGGTGCCGAAGTAGCTGTCGACGGTCTTGTAGCGAAAGCTCAGGGTGTGCCAGTTGAAGCGCACCTTTGCCACGCCATCGCCCTCTTCGATCACCTCGATGTTGCTGAGGTTGTGCGAGGTGCGGGTGTCGGGAATCGTCGCGCTGGAGCGCTCGGTCTTGATCCGGAACACGCGGTCTTCCAGGCCGCCACGGTTGCCGTACCAGATCAGCGAAATTTCACTTTGCGGGTCTTCGGTCAGGGTGTCGTTGTCGTCCCAGGCCGGCATCCAGAAGGTGGCGTCGCTGGCGTACAGCTCCAGCCATTGATCCCACTGCGCGTCATCCAGGTAGCGCGCTTCGCGAAACAGAAAGTCGCGGACGATCTCGTAAGTGCAGCTCATTGCACGGCCTCCACAGGAATCAACGACTGCTCGGCTTCTACCGCCTTGATCATGGTCTGCTGCCAGTACTTGTGTTGCAGCACGAACAAGCCTTCGTCTTCGGTGCGCACACCGGACAGCAGCGGCTTGAGTTCGATTTCCTGCGCGGCGGCATCCGCGCCTTCGATCCAGTGCGCCGCACCACGCGACATGTCATTCCAGCCGGTGCCGCCGCCGTAGCCGGTCTGGCACGAGCGGAATTCTTCCAGGTCATCCGGCGTGGCCATGCCGCTGACGTTGAAGAAGTCTTCGTACTGACGAATGCGCTTGGCGCGTGCGTCGGCACTTTCACCTTTGGGCGCGATGCAGTAGATGGTGATTTCGGTCTTGTTCACCGAGATCGGCCGCGCGATGCGAATCTGCGAGCTGAACTGGTCCATCAGATAAACGTTGGGGTACAGGCACAGGTTGCGCGAGTTCTGGATCATCCAGTCGGCGCGGGCCTGGCCAAAATCACGGGCGAGTTCGTCACGGCGCTCGTAGGCCGGACGGTCTTCGGGGTTGGCCCAGCGGGTCCACAGCAACAAGTGACCCTTGTCGAACGAGTAGAAACCGCCGCCGGTCTTGCCCCAGCTGCCGGCGCTCATGGTCTTGATCTCTTCACCAGCCTCGCGCAGTTTGCGCTGGTTCTGGGTCGCGGCGTAGTTCCAGTGCACGGCACTGACGTGGTAGCCGTCGGCGCCGTTCTCGGCGGTCAGCTTCCAGTTGCCTTCGTAGATGTACGAGCTGGAACCGCGCAGCACTTCCAGGCCTTCGGGCGACTGGTCGACGATCATGTCGATGATCTTTGCCGACTCGCCGAGGTGCTCGACCAGCGGCAATACGTCAGCGTTCAGGCTGCCAAACAGGAAACCGCGATAGGACTCGAACCGCGCGACTTTGGTCAGGTCATGCGAGCCTTCGCAGTTGAAACTCGACGGGTAGCCGGCTTCGCTCGGGTCTTTGACCTTGAGCATCTTGCCGCTGTTGTTGAAGGTCCAGCCATGGAATGGGCAGGTGTAGGATGACTTGTTGCCAGTCTTGTGCCGGCACAGCATCGCGCCGCGGTGGCTGCAGGCGTTGAGAAAGGCGTTGAGAACCCCGTCTTTATTGCGCGCGATAAAGATCGGCTGACGGCCGATTTGCGTGGTCAGGAAATCGTTCTTGTTGGGGATCTGGCTTTCGTGCGCCAGATAGATCCAGTTGCCTTCGAAGATGTGCTTCATCTCCAGGTCGAACAGGCGCGGGTCGGTGAACATTTCACGCTTGCAGCGGTAGACGCCCTGCGCTTCATCTTCCTCAAGCAGACTGTTCAGGTACTCAATTCCCAAGGACATGGCCAGGGTCTCCGTTGTTATTGTTCAGGCGAGACCATGGTAGGGGTCTGTGCAAAGCCGGAAATATCCAGTTTGTGCAGACCTCTATCCATATCTCGCAAAGTTGACTCACCAATCCAGGTTTCACCGGACGTGTGTAGGAGCGCGCTTGCCCGCGATCGAGTGCGCTAGCGCTCGCAAAAATTGATCAGACGCCACAATGTACGACTGCTAACGCAGCCGGTCGCGGTGGTCCGGCATTCCGGCAGAGCGCGCTCCTACCGGGCCAGTGCGGGCAATACATTTTCCATTTACCAGAACTTCCAGGTGTAGGTCGTGATCAGGCGGTTCTCGTCGAAATCCGCGCCGAAGCGGGTCTTGACCTTGATGTTGCGTCCCTCGAAGGCCACGCCCTTGAGCGGTCCGCTTTGCAGCACATATGAGACAACCAGGTTGCTCTCGCTCTCGACGTTGTCTTGCAGGCTGGCGCCGCGGTCGATGTCGGTGCCGCGCATATAGCGGGTCATGAACTTCAGGCCCGGCACGCCCATTCCGGCAAAGTCGTAGTCATAGCGGGCCTGCCAGGAACGCTCGCCGGGTTTGTAGAAGGCGATGGTCGACCAGTTCACCAGCGTCGGTTGCGGCGCATAGCCGTTGAACAACGGGAAGGCGTCGTCGCCACTCATGCGCTGCCAGGCGAGCGTGAAGGTGTGGCCGTTTTTCTTCAGCGCGGTCATCAGGCCCAGCGCGCGGTTGTCGAAATCACCGGAGCGCCTGGCGCCTTCGTCCTGGGTGTCGTAGAAGCGCACGTCGTTTTTCAGGCTGTAGCCATTGCCCAGATCGAACGTGTAGGCGGCGCCCAGGTAGTGTTGCCGGTAGATGTCTTGCAGCTGCGCAAAGTAGTACGAGACATTCAGGGCCGGGGTGAAGTCGTAGCGACCACCGGCAAAGTTGAGCCCGTCGCTGCTCTGCGCACGGGTGTCGCCGAACAGATAAATATCTTCGCGGTTACTGGACTCGCGGCTGGCGATTTTCCAGAAGCGCCCGGCGTTGAGAGTCAGGTTCGACCATTCTCTGGACTCGACCGTCGCGCCTTCGTAGGTGGTCACCAGTTGCCGTGAGTCATCCATGAACGCGACCGGCAGCGTGGGCCGGTGCTCGCCGATGCGCAGCTCGGTTTTCGATACCCGGATCTTCGCCGTCAGCCCTGCCCGCCCGTAATCACGCGCTTGCTCGCCCTTGCTCAGGTCATACGGCAGCACGGTGTCGGGACCACGCCCGCCGCCGCCATCGAGCCGGTAAGCGTACTGCCCCGCCGCATCGAGGCCGAACTGGATCGGGCCCTCGGTGTAGCCGGACTTGAACTGCAGATCGAACCCCTGGCTCCAGCTGCCGACCCGCGACCTGGGCGCATTGTCCTGCTTGAAATCGCGGTCGACATAAAAGTTGCGCAGCCCCAGCGACAAGTGACTGTCCTGCACCACATCGGCGTATGCCGGGTACGCGAACGACAATGTTGCCAATGCCCCGGCCACTTTAATCGGGCTGACGGTCTTCATACTTTCACCGCTTCAATGCTGGCGGCAGCATGCCGCTGGGTGATCAACAGCACCGAAACGACCGCCAGCACGCCGGGCAGGCCGAACAACAGGAAGTTCTGCGCGAACGGCAGGCTCAGGCTGAGCAGATAACCGCCCAGCAGAGGACCGGCCACCGCACCGCAACGGCCGACGGCGGCGGCCATGCTGACGCCGGTGGAGCGGGCATTCGCCGGGTACAGGTCGGCGGCCAGGGTGTGCACCAGCGACAGGCAACCCACCGTGGCGCCACCGGCCAGCAGCAACAGCGCGTAAAGGGTGACCGCGTCAGGCTTGATGCCCAGCAACGAAATGGAAATGGCCGAGACCGCGAACAGCACCAGCAACGTCGGTTTGCAGCCCCAGCGATCGGCAATCACGCCACTGGCCAACTGGCCGATCAAGGCGCCCACGTTCATGACAAACAGGAACATCACGCTGGAGCCCAGCGGATAACCGCCGCTGCTCATCAACTTGGGCAGCCAGGTGTTGAGCCCGTACACCATCAGCATGCACATGCCGAACGACAGCCACAGCATGAGCGTGGCCAGCGAGCGTCCACCCTGAAACAGCGCCACCAGCGAGGTGCCGGCGCCGGCGTTTTGCGCATCGAGCTGGTAGTGCACCTCACCGACCGGCGTGTGCGCGTGGTTGATCTTGCCCAGCACGCGGGCAACTTCGGCCTGGCGATCGCGATGCACCAGGTACGCCACCGATTCAGGCAGGGTCTTGTACAGCAGCGGCAAGGCCACGATCGACAGGCCGGCGATGTAGAACGGCGAGTGCCAGCCGAACGCCGGAATCAGGTACATGCCCGCCAGCGCCGACAGCAGGCCGCCGACCGCAAAAAAGCTCAGCATCAGGTTGATCAGCCGGTTGCGGTACGCGCCCGGCGACATTTCCTTGAGGATCGTCACCAGGTTGGGCACCACGCCGCCCAGGCCGACGCCGGTCAGAAAGCGGCACAGGCCGAAGGTGGTGGCATCGTGGGCGAAGGCATTGGCGAATGCCGCGAGGCTGAACAGCGCCACGCAGAACAGAATGATCGGGCGCCTGCCGAAGCGGTCGGCGACCGTGCCGAGGGTCAAGGCACCAACCATCATGCCGAGCATGGAACTGGAGCCGAGCATCCCGGCCTGGCCTGCGCTCAGGCTCCACTCGGTCATCAGGTGCGGCAACACCGAGCCGTAGATGACCAGGTCATAGCCATCGAACATCATGATGAAGGAGCACCAGAACACCAGTAGATAATGAAAGCCGTTCAGTTTCGCGGAGTCGACGACGTCCACTGCATTGATACGTTGCATGGCAGTTACTCTTGTTGTTGTAGTTGTTTTAAGAACCGCATGGGCGCGGCTCAGGTAATCGAGGGGCGGATTACAGGTGGGGAGCAGTGAACGTCACGGTATGCAGCAGGCAGAAATAGATCAAATAGATAGTTTTTTGGATTAAAAATAAGACCCCTCTATTTTCATACCCTGCACCTTTATAAACACAGATTATAAATAACACCAAAATCTATCTATTTGATCTATTTATAAGCCACTTCTATGGTGCTCTCATCCTCAAATAATGAGAGCAATCCACCATGGCTTCGGTACATTCGACCACCTACGAGCTGTTGCGCCGCCAAGGCATCGACACGGTCTTCGGCAATCCCGGCTCCAACGAACTGCCTTTTCTCAAGGACTTCCCCGAGGACTTTCGCTACATCCTGGCCCTGCAAGAGGCCGTGGTGGTCGGCATTGCCGATGGCTATGCCCAGGCCAGCCGCAAGCCTGCGTTCATCAACCTGCACTCGGCGGCCGGCACCGGCAACGCGATGGGCGCCCTGAGCAATGCCTGGAATTCGCACTCGCCGCTGATCGTCACCGCCGGCCAGCAGACCCGGGCGATGATCGGCGTCGAGGCCTTGCTGACCAATGTCGACGCCACCAGCTTGCCCAGGCCGTTAGTGAAATGGAGCTACGAGCCGGCCAGCGCCAGCGAGGTGCCGCATGCCATGAGCCGGGCGATTCATATGGCGAGCATGGCGCCGCGCGGGCCGGTGTATCTGTCGGTGCCCTATGACGACTGGGATCAGGACGCCGACCCGCAGTCGCACCATCTGTTTGATCGTCAGGTCAGCACCGCCGTGCGCCTGGATGACAGCGCGCTCGATCAACTGGCCAAGGCGCTCAGCGAGGCCGGCAACCCGGTGATCGTGCTCGGTCCCGATGTCGATGCCGCCAATGCCAACGCCGATTGCGTGACCCTGGCCGAACGCCTCAAGGCGCCGGTGTGGGTCGCGCCTTCTGCGCCGCGCAGTCCGTTCCCGACCCGCCATCCGTGCTTTCGCGGGCTGTTGCCGGCCGGCATCGCAACCATTGCGCAATTGCTCGAAGGCCATGATCTGGTGCTGGTGCTCGGCGCGCCGGTGTTTCGTTATCACCAGTACGATCCGGGCCAGTACCTCAAGCCCGGCACGCACCTGATCGCGGTGACCTGCGACCCGCTGGAAGCGGCCCGCGCACCGATGGGCGATGCCATCGTCGCCGATATCGGCCTGATGGCTGCAGGCCTGGCCGCACGGGTAACAGAGCGCGCGCAACCGCTGCCCAACGCGCTGCCGCTGTCGCAAGCCATCGAGCAAGGCCCCGGCGCACTGCACCCGGAAACGGTGTTCGACACCCTGAATGCGATGGCCCCGGAAAACGCCATTTACCTTAATGAGTCGACCTCGACCACCGCCCTGATGTGGCAACGCCTGAACATGCGTCACTCTGGCAGCTACTACTTCTGCGCGGCCGGCGGGCTGGGTTTTTCGATGCCGGCCGCGGTCGGTGTGCAACTGGCCGAACCCGGACGGCAGGTGATTGCGGTGATCGGCGACGGCTCGGCCAACTACAGCATCAGCGCCTTGTGGACCGCCGTGCAGTACAGGATTCCGGCCATCTTCGTGATCATGAATAACGGCACCTACGGCGCCCTGCGCTGGTTTGCCGGCGTGCTCAAGGCCGAGAACGTGCCGGGGCTGGATGTGCCGGGCATCGATTTCTGCGCCTTGGCCAAGGGTTACGGCATGCACGCGATCAAGGCCGGCGACCAGGCGCAATTGACCGCGGCCCTGTCCGAGGCGCTGGCGCTCAAGGCGCCGGTGCTGATCGAGGTCAGCACTTTGGGTCCTCTGGATTAAGGCCGGGTCATGACTGATCAAACCCTGTTGAACGTCGAGGACTATCGCCAGCTGGCGCGCAAGCGCCTGCCGCGCATGGTCTTCGACTATCTCGAAGGCGCCGCCGAGGATGAACACGGCCTGCGCCATAACCGTTCGGTGTTTCAGAACTGGCGCTTCAAGCCCAGACGTCTGGTCGATGTCAGCCAGCGCAGCCTGAACACCCAGATACTGGGCAAGCCGCAAAGCCTGCCGCTGCTGATCGGCCCTACCGGCCTCAATGGCGCGCTGTGGCCCAACGGCGATCTGGCCCTGGCCAAAGCGGCCGGCAAGGCGGGCATTCCGTTCGTGCTGTCGACCGCCTCGAACCTGTCCATCGACGAGCTGGCGCGCCAGTGCGATGGCGAGCTGTGGTTTCAGCTGTATGTCATCCACCGTGAAATCGCCCAGGGCATGGTGCTCAAGGCCTTGAACGCCGGCTACACCACGCTGGTGCTGACCACCGACGTGGCGGTCAATGGCTATCGCGAGCGCGACCTGCGCAACCGCTTCAAGATGCCGATGAGCTACACGCCCAAGGTCATGCTCGACGGTTGCCTGCACCCGCGCTGGTCGCTGGACCTGCTGCGCCATGGCATGCCGCAACTGGCCAACTTTGTCAGCAGCGAAACGTCCAGCCTGGAGATGCAGGCGGCGCTGATGAGCCGGCAGATGGACGCCAGTTTCGACTGGCGGGCGCTGCGCTGGCTGCGCGATTTATGGCCGCACAAGCTGCTGGTCAAAGGCCTGCTGAGCAGCGAAGACGCGCAGCGTTGCATTCAGGAAGGCGCCGATGGCGTGATCCTCTCCAACCACGGCGGCCGGCAACTCGATGGCGCGATCTCGCCCATGGAAGTGCTCGCCGACACCGTGGCGCGTACAGACAAACCGGTGCTGATCGACAGCGGTTTTCGCCGTGGCTCGGACATCGTCAAGGCGTTGGCCCTGGGCGCGCAGGCGGTGCTGCTCGGCCGCGCCACGCTGTATGGCCTGGCAGCACGTGGCCAGGCCGGTGTCGATGAAGTGCTGACGCTGCTCAAGGCCGATATCGACCGAACCCTGGCGCAGATCGGCTGCCCCGACATTGCCTCGTTGTCAGCGGACTTTCTGCACGACGAAGGCCGTCCCTCACATTCAAGCGCGCCGCTGATGCGCGTCAAAGGATCCTTGGCATGAGCGATATTCTGATTACCGGCCTGCGCACCCGCGCCATCAACGTCGCGCTGTCGTACCCGGTGCACACGGCGGTCGGCACCGTGGGCACCGCGCCGCTGGTGCTGATCGACCTCGATACCGACGCCGGCGTCACCGGCCATGCGTACCTGTTTGCCTATACGCCGGTGGCGCTGAAATCGCTCAAGCAGCTTCTGGACGATATGGCGCCGTTGATCATCAACCAGCCGCTGGCGCCGGTCGATCTTGAGGCCATGCTGGCCAAGCGTTTTTGCCTGGCCGGCTTCACCGGTCTGGTGCGCATGGCCGCCGCCGGCCTCGACATGGCGGCCTGGGATGCGCTGGCCAAGGCGCACAACCTGCCGCTGGTGCGCTTGCTCGGCGCCAGCGCCCGGCCCATTCCCAGCTACGACAGCCACAGCCTGGACGGCGTAAAACTGGCCACCGAACGCGCCGCCACCGCTGCCGAATGCGGCTTTCGTGCGATCAAGACCAAGATCGGCTATGCCACGTTGCGCCAGGACCTTGAAGTGGTCGGCAGCATTCGCCGCGCGGTCGGCGATGACTTCGGCATCATGGTCGACTACAACCAGAGCCTTGATATAGCGGCCGCGATCAAGCGTGGCCAGGCCTTGCAGGATCTGGGTGTGGCCTGGATCGAAGAGCCGACCCTGCAACATGACTATGCCGGCCACCAGCGCATTCAGGCGGCGCTCGATGTGCCGGTGCAGATGGGCGAAAACTGGCTGGGGCCGGAAGACATGTTCAAGGCCTTGCAAGCCGGTGCCTGCCGGCTGGCCATGCCGGATGCGATGAAAATCGGCGGCGTCACCGGCTGGCTGCGCGCCAGCGCCCTGGCGCAACAGTTCGGGATACCGATGTCGAGCCACCTGTTCCAGGAAATCAGCGCCCACCTGCTGGCCGCGACGCCGACGGCGCACTGGCTGGAACGCCTGGACCTGGCCGGCAGCGTGATCGAGCCGACCCTGGAATTCGTCGATGGCAACGCGGTGATTCCAGACCTGCCGGGCATCGGCATCATCTGGCGCGAGAAGGCTATCGAGCAGTACCTGGTTTAACGCGCACGTTTGTTAAACAGATCGAATGGATATAGCTTCCAGGCAGGCACCAATAAGGTCTATTTCCCGATGATCGATCTCAACCTCGTCCGGGTGTTTGTCACCCTCTACGAAACCGGCAGCGTCACCGGCGCTGCCGACCGCCTGCATGTGACCCAGCCGTCGGTCAGCTACGCGCTGTCGCGGCTGCGCGATCAATGGGGCGACCCGCTGTTCAAGCGCACCCGTGACGGCATGCAACCCACGGTGCTGGCTTCGCAGTTGTACGGCTCGTTTCGCTCATCGCTGACCGACATCGAACGTGCGCTGGCGCTGACCCGCAAGTTCGACCCGCAACAGTCCACCCGGCGCTTTCGCCTGGCACTGTCGGATTTGGGTGAAGTGTTCTTCCTGCCGCACGTGCTGCGCGGCCTGCAAGCCCAGGCGCCGTTGGTGGAGCTGGAAATCATCCAGATCGAGATCGACCGCCTCGACGAATGGCTGAGGACCGGCAAGATCGACGCAGCGGTGTGTAACCGCAGCTATCTGCCGGTGCAGGCCCAATGCGAGCGGATGTTCATCGAACGTTACGTGTGCATGCTGCGCGCCGACCACCCGCGCATCGACACCACGCTGTCGATGGAGCAATTCATCAACGAACGGCACGTGGTGGTCTCGGCCGGCACCGGCCACCACTTTGTCGAAGACCGCCTGCGCGAAGCCGGCATACAACGCCCGGTCAGCCTGCGCGTGCCGCACTTCAGCGTGCTGCCGCAAATCATCTCGACCAGCGACCTGCTGGTCACCCTGCCCGAACGGGTCGCCACGGTGTACGCCGAAAAGAACGGCCTGAAGAGCGTGGAGCTGCCCTTCACCGTGCCGGAATTCGAAGTCAGCCTGCACTGGCACGAACACAGCGGCGACAGCTCGGCGCAGCTGTGGTTTTGCGCGTTTCTGCGCGAGACGATTTCGTGTCTTTAAGCACCACCACCGATTCCGTGGGAGCGAGCGCAGAGCTCGCGAAAGGGCCAGGCACCTTCAACATCATTGATGACTGATAGCCAGCATTCGCGAGCTCTTCGCTCGCTCCTACGAGATGTGTGACGTTTGTTCGACGCATGTCAGCCTGCACTGGCACGAACACAGCGGCGACAGCTCGGCGCAGCTGTGGTTTTGCGCGTTTCTGCGCGAGACGATTTCGTGTCTTTAAGCACCACCACCGATCCCGTGGGAGCGAGCGCAGAGCTCGCGAAAGGGCCAGCACCTTCAACATCGTTGGTGACTTATAGCCAGCATTCGCGAGCTCTCCGCTCGCTCCTACGAGATGTGTGACGTTTGTTCGACGCATGTCAGCCTGCACTGGCACGAACACAGCGGCGACAGCTCGGCGCAACTGTGGTTTTGCGCGTTTCTGCGCGAGACGATTTCGTGTCTTTAAGCACCACCACCGATCCCGTGGGAGCGAGCGCAGAGCTCGCGAAAGGGCCAGGCACCTTCAACATCGCTGGTGACTGATAGCCGGCATTCGCGAGCTCTTCGCTCGCTCCTACGAGATGTGTGACGTTTGTTCGATGCATATCTCGCGCTATCACCCCAACGGCGAAAACCCTGCCGGCAGGTACACCACCGAGTTCATTTCCTTGAGCTGCGGGCCTGAGTTTTCCGGCGGCCAGACGCCGTCCTGGACCGCGCGGGTGCGCACGTCCAGGCGTTGTTCCAGGCTGGCGTACGGCCAGATGTGCAAATAGCGCGGCACCCGGCCGCTGGTGGCATAGAACGCGGCATACACCTGCGAATAAGCATCCCTGGTGCGAGGCGTCACCGCCTTGCGCCAGCCGGCCAGGGTCGGCGCCAGGCCCGAGGTCACCAGGTTGTACTCACGCAGTTCATAGACGGCCCGTGCTTGCCCGGCGCCAGCGGTTCGAGAAACGGGAACAACCGGTAATCGTCGATCTGCTGATCGAGCACGAACTCGCCAATGCCGAAGGCATCGGGTGCCAGCAGTACCCGTTCGCGTTCGGCCTGACGGGCGTCGTTGCTGGTGAAGCCGCGCAATACGGCAATTGTGTTTTGCGGGCCGATTTCCGAGACCCAGCAACCGGCCAGGCTGACGCCCTCGCCCGCCTCGCTCAGGGCTTTTTCGAGACGTGGCAGGGCTTGGGCGGGTGTGCGCACGCGCAGGGTGAAGCGGATCAATTCATACAGGTGCATGCTTGCTCTCAATCAAGGCCGGCGTGCTGCGCGGCAGGGTCAACACGGTCAGGCTGGTCACGGCACCGAACAGCAGCAGCATCACCGACACCGGCCACGCCGAATGCGTTGTGGCGAACAAGGCGGTGGCGATCAGCGGGGCGAAACCGCCGGCAAAGATCGAGGCGATTTCATGCCCCAGCGCCAGGCCGGTGTAACGCACATGGGTGGGAAACAGCTCGGCCATCAACGCCGGCTGGGTGCCGATCATGGCCGCATGGCTGACCGGCAAACCGAGCACCAGCGCCAGGTACACCAGCGCGGGATCGTGGGTGTCGAACAGCCAGAAAAACGGAAAGGCCAGCGCCACCAGGCTGATTGAGCCAAAGGCATACACCGCGCGGCGGCCGATACGGTCTGACAGCCAGCCCCAGAACAGGATGCTGAAGGCTTCGAGCACCATCGCCAGCATCACGCCCATCAGCACGGTCTGCGTCGACAGCCCGGTGAACTTGGCGTAGGCCATCGAGAACGACAGGAAGATATACGCCCCGCCGTTTTCCGCCAGGCGCAAGCCCATGGCTTGCAGCACCGCCTTGGGGTGTTCACGCAAGACCTGCATGACCGGCAGATGATGCGCCGCGGCCTGCTTTTGCTCCTCGAAGGCCCGGCTTTCCGGCAACCGGCGGCGAATGTACAGGCCGACGCCGAAGATCAGCACGCTGGCCAGAAACGGCAGGCGCCAGCCCCAGTTCATGAAGCTGTCTGCGGGCAACAGCTGCACTAGATAGAACGCTCCGGCCGAGAGCACGAAACCGCCGCTGACGCCCAACTGGCTGAACGAGGCATAGAAACCGGCCTTGCCCGGCGGCGCGTTCTCGCTGAGCATCAGCACCCCGCCGCCCCACTCGCCGCCGGCCGCCACGCCCTGCACCAGGCGCAACAGCACCAGCGACAAGGGCGCGAGAAAACCGGCCTGTTCATAGGTGGGCAACAAGCCCATGAGAAAGGTGGCCAGGCCCATCATCGCCAGGGTGATGACCAGCGCCAGCTTGCGTCCGTGCCGATCGCCCACATGGCCGAAAATGATCCCGCCGACGGGACGCGCGACAAAGCCGACGGCAAAACCTGCAAAGGCCCCCAGCGTACCGAGCACCGGGTCCGTGCCGGCGGGGAAAAACAACGGTCCGAACACCAGCGCGGCGGCGGTGCCGTACAGGAAGAAGTCATACCATTCCAGCGCATTGCCGATCACCGAAGCGACCACAATGCGACGCATCGGGGGATTGCTGTGTGTAGTCATGGAAGCTGCTCCATTACAAATCTGACGCGTACCTTGTGGGAGGCAGCTCTGCTGGCGAAAGGGCCAGTAAAGCTGGCACATTTGCAGTGCCTTGAATGCAGCCATCGCGAGCAGAGCTCCCTCCCACACTCAGTTACCAAAGTTTCCAGGTGTAGGTTGTGTAGAGGCGGTTCTCCTGGAAGTCGTCGCCGAAGTTCTGTTGCACCAGGTAGTTCTTCCACTCCACGCCCAGCCCTTTGAGCGGGCCGTTCTGCACCACGTAGCGCACCGCCAGATCGCGCTCGTTTTCGTGACCGTCGGACAGGCCTGCACGCAGGATGTCGGAGCCCTTGATGTAGCGGGTGCTGAAGGTCAGGCCCGGGATGCCGAGGCCTGCGAAGTCGTAGCTGTAGCCCACGCCCACCGAACGCTCCTGCGGGCGCATGAATGGCTGGTTGGCCCAGTTGAGCAGGTAGAACTGCGGGATATAGCCGTTGGGCGTCGGGAAAATGCTGTCGCCGTACATGCGCTGGTACACCACGCTGAAGCGGTGCCCGCCCTTGGTCAGCGCCAGCCCTGTGGACAGCGCACGGTTGTCGACTTCGCCATTGAGCGCCTGGCCGTCTTCGCGGTTATCGAACCAGCGCACATCGGTGCGCAGCTTGTAGCCGTTGCCCAGATCAGCCATGTGCATCAGGCCGTAGTAGTGCTGGCGGTAGATGTCGTGCATCACACCGTAGAAGTAGCTGGCTTGCAGGTTGGGCAACAGGTTGTAGGTCGCGCCGCCAAAGTCGATGCCCTTGCTGTCGAGGTTGTCGGTCGAGCCGTATTTGTAGAATTTCTCGTGATCGGAAGACTCGCGCGTCACGGCCGACCAGAAGCGCCCGCCGGTCAAGGTCAGGTTGGGAATCTCTTTGCTCTCGATCACCGCGCCCTGGTAAATCGTGTCGAGCTGGCGGCTCGGGTCGTGCCAGGCGATCGGCAGTTCCGGGCGCATGTCGCCGATTTTCAGTTCGGTCTGCGAGTACTTCATTTTCAGCGTCGCGCCGGCACGGCTGTAGTCGTCCGGGATGCCGTTGATGCGGTCGTACGGCAGCGTGCCGTCGTTGCCTTCAGAATCCAGCACATAAGCGTACTGCGCATCCAGGTCCAGGCCGAAGGCCAGCGGCGTGTCGGTGTAGCCGGAGGCGAACTGCAGGTCGAAACCCTGCGACCAGTTGCCGACCTTACTGGTGGCCGCACCGCTCTCGGTGTAATTGCGGTCCAGCCAGAGGTTTTTCATGTCCACTTTCAGGTGGCTGTCTTGCCAGACATCGGCGTGCGCCACGCCCATGCCTCCCATGCTTAAACTCAAAAGACTGGTGATGCCGATACGACGGGTGATGGTCGAGTGCAACATGTGACGGCTCCTCTTATAGCCCCGAAGGGCTGTTTTTTTATGTGATATGAGCAGATCAACGAAACGGAACTCGGCAGGAAAATTCGCGGCTTGCTTCTATGGCAAAGGCTCGCGAAAAAGCTGTTGTGCTTATTGAATTGAGCGGCTCGTAGGAGCGGCTTTAGCCGCGAAGGTCATCACGCAGATTGGGGGTCGTCTGCTTCCCGACTAAAGTCGGTCCTACGTCGGTCCTGTGCAGTCCTTACGGTGTCCCAAGGCGGTGATACGCGCGGTTGAAGTACACCAGGCCTTCATCGGCGCCGCCCTGGCGGATGCTCTGGATCTCGCAGTAGAAAATGTTGTGCGAACCCACTTCGTGCACCTGGGCGATGCGGCAATCGAAGTTGACCAGCGCCTCCAGCATCACCGGCGCGCCGCTTTCCAGCGTGGTCCAGGCGGTGCTGGCGAAACGTTGCTCCATGCTCAGCGCCTTGTTGGCGAATGCGCCGGACAGTTCCTGATGGGTGCCGGCCAACACGTTGACGCACACGGTGCCGTTGGCCTTGAACTGCGCGTTGGAGTTGGAGGTGCGGTTCATGCACACCAGCAGCGTCGGTGGCGAGTCGGTGACGCTGCACACCGCCGAGGCGGTGAAGCCGCAGCGTCCGGCAGGGCCGTCGGTGGTGATCACCGACACGGCGCCGCCGAGCAGGGCCATGGCATTGCGAAAATCGGTTACGTCGACCATGGTCGTTCTCCTCAAATGTCCAGCACGAGTTTTTTGGATTTGGCCCGCGAACAGCACACCAGGATCTGGTCGTTGCCGGCTTTTTCCTCGTCGGTCAGGTACACGTCGCGATGGTCCGGTTCGCCTTCGAGCACATCGCACAGGCAGGTGCCGCACACGCCTTGCTCGCAGGAGATTTCGATCTTGATGCCGACACCGGCCAGCGCCTCGAGAATGCTCTGGCCCTCGGCGACCTGTACGGTCTTGCCGCTGCGCGCAGCGACCACTTCAAAGCTTTCGCCACTGGCGTCGACTTCGACCTGGAAGTATTCCTTGTGAATGTGGTCCTCGGCGTAGCCTTGCTGGCGGGCGCCGTTGATGACCCAGTCCATGAAGCCCGACGGGCCGCAGGTGTACATGTGTACGCCGCCCTCGCCCTGCCCCAGCACCTTGACCAGATCGAGGTTCTGCTCGCTGCCTTCGTCATCGAAATGGGTGATGACCTTGTCGGCGAACGGCGCCGCTTCAAGCTGCTCCAGAAACGCGCTGCGGCTGCGGGAGCGGCCGCAATAGTGCAGCTCGAAATCCTCGCCGCGTTGTTGCAGCGCGTAGGCCATGGCGATCATCGGCGTGATGCCGATGCCGCCACCGAGCAGGATCGAGCGCCGCGCACCGGCCACCAGCGGAAACAGATTGCGCGGGGTGCTGATCTGCACCGGCTGGCCTTCGAGCAGGGTGTCGTGCACGCCCACCGAGCCGCCGCGCGAGGCCGGGTCCCGCAGGACGCCGAGGCGGTACAGGCTGACATCGGCCGGGTCGCTGCACAGCGAATACTGGCGCACCAGGCCCGGACCGATATGGATATCGACATGCGCGCCGGCTTCGAACAGCGGCAAGGCGGCGCCATCGGCGCGGGTCAGGTCAAGGACCACGACACCGTCGCCCTGGACCTGGCGCTTGCTGACGATGACATTCAACAGTTGTTCATTCATGGCTGAAATTCCTTGGGATTTATGCGCCGGGATCAGCGCATGAACAGGCCGCCGTTCACGTCCCAGGTCGCCCCGGTGGTGAACCAGGCCTCAGGCCGCGCCAGTTGCACGATCAGGTCGCCGAGAAAGTCCGCATCGCCCAGGCGCTGCACCGGAATATTGCCGATCAGCCCGGCCAGGCGTTCGGCCGGCACCGCGGCATGCACCGCCGGCGACTCGATGGGCCCAGGCGCGATGGCATTGACCGTGACGCCACGGGCGGCGAATTCCTTGGCGAAGACCTTGGTCAGGGTCACGATCGCGCCCTTGCTCGCCGCGTAGTGCGCGCCGGTGGCGGTGCCGCCGTTCTGGCCGGCCAGTGAGGCCATATTGACGATGCGTCCGTAGCCGGTTTCAGCCAGGTAGGCGCCGAACACCTGGCAGCCGAGAAACACGCTGCGCAGGTTGACGCTGACCACCGCGTCGAACTCTTCGGGGCTGATCTGCATCAGCGGCGTGGTCTTGGTCACCGCCGCGTTGTTGACCACCACGTGCAGGGCGCCGAAGCGCGCCAGCACCTGGGCCAGCGCCTGTTCGAAGTCGGTCTTGCTCGACACATCCAGGCGGACGGCCAACACCCGCTCGCCGGTGCTGTCGAGCTTGCCGGCCGCAGCGATGGCCGCCTGCTCGTCGCGGTCGCTGACCACCACGTTGTAACCGGCATCAAGCAGCCGTGCGCAGAAGCTCAGACCAAGGCCCTGCCCTGCACCTGTCACCAATGCAACCTGGTTCATGAGCGGCCCCCTTAAAGGATGTAGCCGATGCCCGCGAGGGTATCGTCACTGTTGATCAGGCGAATCAGCTTGCGCTGAATCTTGAAGCTGCCTTCGCAGCGCACCAGCTCGTAGACCAGGTCGGCGCTGTAGTGCTTGAGGCTGTCCTTGCGGAACTCGCGCACGTTTTGCGCACAGCGCACCGTCACGTTATGGCCGTCGTCGAACAGCACCCGAAAGCGCGAAATAGTGCGCACGGTGCGTGGCTGCGGACTGGTCGAAATCGACTCGCCGCCGGTCAGGCGCTGCACGCGCAGCTTGCGCATGTGGTGGTCGTCGTAGGCGTAGTTGAGGGTGTTTTCAAAATCCTCTTCGCGCGGGTCGATCGGGATGATGTAGGTGCCCTTGTCGCTCCACAGGTTCAGCCAGGTATCGAATTCGCCATGGTCGAGCATGTCGCCTTCGGCCCAGATGAACGCGGTGACTTCTTGCAGCAATTGAATGTTCATGGGTTTCTCCGGGGTCAGGCCGACATCATCTTTTTCCATTGCTGATACGCCGCGCGCATGCCGGTTTCGGCACTCACGTCGGAGATCAGCCCGTCTTCGCTGGGCTTCTCGCCCGGCAGGCCACGGTTGAGCATGATCCACAGCTCTTCGCCGGCACTGGCGCCCTTCTGCACGCGCTCCCAGGCCTCGGAATCGTCCGGGGTGCCGAAACCCATCGGGCCCTGGAAGTGTTCGTGCAGGCGCAGGCGGTAGCGGTTGGCGGCGGCCGGGCCGCCGTCCATGGTGATCACCGAGTGATGGATCTCGGTCTCGGTCACCGACACCGGTTGCAGCACCCGGAAGAACGCCATCGAGCAGGCGATATTGGGGAACAGGTTGAGGTTGAAGCCGGTGCCGCCCACGGCGCGGACGATGCGCCTTACCTGGGTTTCTTCCAGGCCTTCGTCACGCAGCTCGGCGGCCAGCGACTCGAAGCGCTCGGGGATCGGTTTGTCGAGGTCCGCTTCCAGGTCGATCAGGTCGGGGATCATCACCATCACGCTGTGGCCGTTGCCCAGGTCTTCGACGTAGCCCGGACCCTTGACGAAGTCGAACAGCTCCAGGGTCTGTTCATCCACCGACGACAAAAAGCTCTTGTGCACCAACGGGAAGTGGTAGGCGTCGGTGGTGTTTTCGAGCTGGATCTTCCAGTTGCCCGGAAAGCGGAAACGGTGTTCGCCCGGCACCTTGATGCCGTAGCCGGCGCCCTGCTTCATGAACAGGTCCATCCACTTTTTCGCAGGACCCAGGAAGTCCACCAGCGGCTCGATGTCGTCCTTGAAGGTGGCGAAGATCATCCCGGCGTAGCTCTCGACGCGCAGGCTGACCAGCGGCAGCTCGCCCTTGTCGATGCAGTCGGCATAGCTTTCAGGGTGCGGAATGGCGCGCAGCGAGCCGTCCAGGCCGTAGCTCCAGCCGTGGTACGGGCAGACAAAGCTGTTGGCCTTGCCCTTCTTGTGCTCGCACACGGTGGCGCCGCGGTGCCGGCAACGGTTGAGCAGCACGTGCACGGCCTTCTTGCGGTCGCGGACCACGATCACCGGCTGCTTGCCGATGTAGGTGCTCTTGTAGCTGCCCGAATCCGGGATCTCGCTTTCGTGCGCGACCCACACCCAGGTGCTGTAGAAAATCTTCTGCAGTTCGGCATCGAACAGCGCAGGGTCGGTGTACATCGCGGTGTGTACGCGGTCGGCCTTGACCAGTTCTGCGGGGTCGACCGCCAGGTTCACAGCGGGAATCAGGTTAGTCACGGTGTCTCCTCGTCGGCTCTGGTGGCCGACAGCTCAAGAATTCAGTGCGTAGCGTTTATTCACTGCTCATTGCGGTCGGGGACCGGCAAGGGCGCGTCGCTGTTCCAGCCGCTCACGGGGCGGCCGAACAGGTTTTCAGTCTGGAAATGCGCCATGCGCCATTGCCCGTCTTCAACCGCAAAGGTCACGCTCAGCCGTGCGGCGTTGAGGTGCGAAGCGCCGCTGGCGAAGGTGCTGGTCTGCAACATCACCCAGGTGCCAAAGGCCGTTTCGGCGTCCACCTCGATCAGCTCGCTGGTGAGAAAGTGCACGTTCAGCGCAAAGTGCGCCGGCGGCTGCATGTAGCCTGCGAACATCGCTGCGATGGCCTCGCGACCGCGATAACCGCCGAAGCTGTTGGCGTAGCGCGCGCCCTTGCCTTCCCAGATCGCGTCCGTGGTGAACAGCCCGGCCAGTTCATTCAGCGGGGTGTGTTCGTCCAGCGCGTCGCACAGCGCCATGTAACGGTTCATGCAGGCGCGCACGGCGTGCTGGCTTTCAAAGCGGCGCAGGCGTTGCTCGTCGGTCGGGCTCATGGCGGCTTACTCAGGTGCGCTGAATGATCAGTTCGCGGCCCACACGGGCCTCGACCTTGGCGTAGCGCCACAGCTTGTACGGGCCGTCGCCGACGGCGGTGCTGCGGAACAGGTTGCAGGCGGCGTGCACGGTTTCGATGTCCGGCACATCGGCCAGCAGGTAGGTGGTCCACGGAAAACCGTCGGACGGGCCGACCATGCCCTGGTCGTCGTCCATGTTGCCCAGCACGCTCACGCCCGGCAGGTCATGAATGCCGTTCCACATGGCGCTGAACGCGGCCCAGACTTGTAGTTGCTCTTCACGCGCGGCGTCGAAGAAGTTCTGGTTGATGCCCATGCAAAACAGCACGCGCAGGGTCTTTTTCTCGCTCATGACTCGCTCCTCGAAAAGTTACAGGTAGCCCGGCAGGGGCTGTTTGCCGAAGAACATCGCTCCGGCGTTCTGATAAGTGACGTCGCCCATGAAGGCGTGCTGGGTGACCACCTGCGCATCGTTGACGCAGCGCGCCAGGGGGCTGGTGTTGTACACACCGCTCATGCCCGAGAGCATTTGCGCGGTGCGCGCGACATCGGCGGCAATGCGTGTGGCGTGGGTCGACGACAAACGCAGCAGGTTGGTGGCCTCGGCCGGCACCGGATCGCCGGCCAGCACGTGGTTCCAGGCGCGCTCGATGGACTCGTAGAAGAACGAGCGCGCAGCACGCAGGGCAGCTTCGGCCTTGGCCACTTCGACCTGGGCCAGCGGGCGGTCGGCCAGCGCCGGGGCGCCGGTGACCGAGATACGGCCGCTGGCCATGCCGGCCAGCTCGTCCAGCGCCGCCCGCGCCACGCCCAGACCGACCACCGACAGCACCTGGGTGGCGAACGACAGTGACGGGTAACGAAAGAACGGCTCATCGAGGTTCGGCGCACCGCCGCGCACGAAGGTCCATTCTTCGGGCACGACCACATCCTCGACCACCAGGTCGTGGCTGCCGGTGCCGAGCAGGCCCACGGTGTCCCAGGTCTGTTCGATGCGCGCCTGGCTTTGCGGCATTACCGCCAGGCGCGGCAGGTCGAGCCTGTCGCCGTTTTTCGGGGCGATGCCGACGCCGATCAGGTCGGCGCCCATCGAGCCGCTGGAGTATTTCCAGCGACCATTGACCTTGAAACCGCCCTCGACCACCTCGGCCGGTTGCGGCGGGAAAATCCCGCCGGCAAAGACCACGTCCGGGCCGTTGGCATAGACCTGCGCCAGGGTGTCCAGCGGCAACGCCGCCAGGTACACAGGGCTCATGCCGAAGCTGGCGACCCAGCCGGCCGAACCGTCGGCATGGGCGATGCGCTCGATCATTGCGCAGAACTGCGCCGGCGAGCATTCGTGGCCGCCAAAGCGCTTGGGCACCAGGGCGCGGTACACGCCGTGGGCCTTGAAGGCGTCGATCACATCGGCAGAAATATGCCGCTGGCGGTCGAATTCACCGTCGCGGGCCCGGTGGCGAATGGTCTCGAGCAGGGCTTCGAAAGCCGGGCCCGATGCCAGGTGGGCGGCGGCGTCGAATGCCTGCGCACTGAGTGAGTTCATGAGGTGCTCCATGATCAGGTACGGTTGCTATACAGGCGTTGCAGCAGCAGGCCGGCGGCGGCCAGCAGCGCCTCGTCGGCGCCCTTGGCACCCACCAGTTGCAGGCCCACCGGCAGGCCTTGCGGGCTGCCCAGCGGAATGCTCAGGGCCGGATGCCCGGAGAGGTTGAATGGCCGCACAAAGGCAGTCATGCCCAGCACCGCGCGGGTGTCGGCGGCCTCGCTGAGCAGCAACGGAAAATCGGGCATGGTCGGCAGCACCAGCACATCGTGTTCGGCCAGCGCGGCGTCGACTTCGGCGGTGAACTGGCGACGCACGCTTTCGGCTTCGGCCAGTGCCGAATCGGTGGTGTTACCGGCAGCCGCCAAGCGACCGGCGATGTCTTCACCGACCTTGCCGGTTTGCAGAAGATGACCGCAGGCGTTGAAGGTTTCGCGGTTGATCACCACCATTCCCGCATCGTAAGCAGCGTTGAAAGAGGGCAATTGCACGGGCGTCAGCGGCTGGCCACTGGCGGCCAGTGCACCCTCGATAACGTGCTGCACCGCTGCGCTGGCTGACACCTGAATCACGCCAATGCGCAACTGTGCAGGCACGGCCTGTGGCTGGTAGCTCGGGTCGATGGCTTGCATCGCGGTTTCGAGCATGGGCAACGAGGCCGCGAACGGGCCGACGCAATCGAGGCTGGTGTGTTCGGGCATCACGCCGCGACGGCTGACGCGGCCGAAGGTCGGCTTGAAGCCGAACACGCCGCAGCAGCAGGCCGGAATGCGCACCGAGCCGCCGGTGTCGGTGCCCAGGGTGAAGTCGGCCAGCCCTGCCGCCACCGCCGCCGCCGAACCGCTCGACGAGCCGCCCGGAATGCGTTCAGGAAAGCGCGGGTTGAGCGCGGTGCCGGTGTAGCGATTGATGCCGGTGGTGCCGAAGGCCAGCTCATGCAGGCTGGTCTTGCCGATCAAGCGGCAGCCGGCGGCCAGCAGATGGTCGACCACTTCGGCATGCACGCTGGCGGCCGGGGCGTCGTCCAGGGCGCGGCTTGAAGCACGGCTTGGGCTGCCTGCGACATCAAGGGTGTCCTTGACCATGACACTCAAGCCACGCCCGCCTTGAAGGCCACCCAAAGAAAGTTGTTCCACGACGATCGTCATCTGCGCTACCTCGTTCGAACCTGATTGCCAGCTACCCGCCGGCCTTTTTCAAACATCGCGCAAATTTACTTGAATAGTCAACTGAATTTTCAATGGAATTTTCCATTCCATTCTGGTGCGATTTTTCGGCCTCGGCACTGAAAAGGCGCAGTTTCAAAAAGCCCGAAAAAGGCCTTAAAACAACTATTTATCGTTATAAAACAGCATCTTATAGATAACACTCAAAAAACAGATGTAAAAATCCATGGCGCAGGGCTATGCTCAGCCCTGTGTAGAAATAGATAAAAAGCAGCACTTAATAATAAAAATTTCACGCCAAAAAGAGCATAAAAATGCCTTTAAAAATCCTCTCCGAAATACCCTCCAAAGCCTTTATTCCAGCGCTTCCAGCTCCGTTTGGCGGTGCCGTTTCACCGCACTCGCAACATCCGCCATACGCCCGGAACAGCCCCTGCCCGACCTCGGTGCGCCGCCATCGCTGGCACGCAACCTGCTATCGCTCCATCAACGCCGACCTTTGAACAGCCTTGGGCCTTCGATGCCCTTGTCGACTTCCACTCACTGGAGAACGAGATGAAAAAACGACTGACCACCGCCCTGCTGTCCGGCGCCGCCGGCATGGCCCTGAGCTGGGCCACTGTGAGCCAGGCC
The DNA here is from genome assembly GCF_055284095.1 of Pseudomonas sp. HP_08. Lineage (NCBI taxonomy): Bacteria > Pseudomonadati > Pseudomonadota > Gammaproteobacteria > Pseudomonadales > Pseudomonadaceae > Pseudomonas > Pseudomonas sp. HP_08. The sequence continues at coordinate 120,030 of NZ_JBTOQC010000013.1, forward strand.
GAGGTGACGATTGGGGTGATTACGTCCTCCAGCGGTCCGATTGCCCAGGTAGGCATTCCACAGAAAAACAGCGTGGCGCTGATGCCGACCAAGGTCGGCGACCAGACCGTGCGCTACATCTCGCTGGACGACGGCAGCGACCCGACCGCCTCGGTCAAGGCCTTCAAGAAGCTGGTCGATGAAGAAAAGGTCGACGCCATCATCGGCCCGAGCGGCTCGCCTAACGCAATGGGCGTGATCCAGTTTGCCGCCGCCTCCGGCACACCGATGCTGGCACCGGTCGGCACCGCGGCGGTGGTGCTGCCGATGAACGAGCAGAAGAAATGGGTGTTCAAGACCACCCAGAATGACGACCTGATTGCCCAGGCGCTGATGCAGGACATGCTCAAGCGCGGCATCAAGACCCTGGGCTTTATCGGCACCGCCGACCCGTATGGCGAGAACTGGGCCAAGGTGATCGGCGCCCTGGCCGAGAAGAACGGCATCAAGATCGTCGCCAGCGAACGCTTCCAGCGCCAGGACACCTCTGTGACCGGGCAAGGCCTGAAGGTGCTGATGGCGCGTCCGGATGCTGTGTTGGTGGCCGCACCCGGCAGTTCGGCGGTGATGCCGCAAAGCACGCTGTTCGACCAGGGTTACAAGGGCCAGATGTACCAGACCCACGGTGCGGCGCTGGAGCAGTTTCTGCAACTGGGCGGCAAGAAGGTCGAAGGCACGATCCTGGCTGCCAGCCTGATGCTGGTGATCGACGAAATCCCTGCCGATCACCCGTCCAAGACCCTGGCCGTCAATTACATCGATGCCTATAAAAAGGCCTATGGACAGACGCCCGCGACCTTCGGCGCCAACGTCTACGACGCCGGCCTGTTGCTGGAAAAGGCCATTCCGCTGGCTGAGCAGAAAGCCAAACCGGGTACGCCGGAGTTCCGCGCCGCCTTGCGCGACGCCCTGGAACAGACCCGCGAACTGCCCGGCACCCAGGGCGTGTACACCATGAGCGCTGCCGACCACAGCGGCTTCGACGACCGCGGCCGCGAACTGATCACCGTCAAGGACGGCCGCTGGACGCTGCTCAAATAAGGGCTCTATCCCCGATTGCGCACTCCCCCCCCCCGGGGGGGGGGGGGGGGGGGGGGGGGGGGGGGGGGGGGGGGGGGGGGGGGGGGGGGGGGGGGGGGCGGGGGGGGGGGGGGGGGGGGGGGGGCGGCCGGGGGCGGGGCGGGGGTGAGGGGGGGCGGGGGACGGCCCCGGGCGGCCGAGGGCCC